>CALECF010000227.1 GCA_937948705.1 uncultured Anaerosolibacter sp.
TGTCTTTGGTTATTTGTTCTTGGTTTGCACCACTAACATCTAACCTCTAACTTCTAACCAATTATATGCTGGCTTAATTCTTACACTGTGTAGTTTTCAAAGACCAAATTGTGTGTCGCTCGTTTTGGCGACTTGTATATCATATCATGTTTGTCGTTTCATGTCAACAAGTTTCTTTATGGTAATTATTTCACCTTGTCTTACGTGACGACAAATACTATCTTATCATGTTTCTTGCCTCAAATCAACTGGTAATATTTCCTACCACTTGACCCTCACCCCTAAGAAAGGGCCGAAAGAATAATATATCATACATATTGGTCGAAAGCAACTTCCATTTTGTTCCATGTTTTCATTTCATCAATCTATTCTTATAAAATAACAACCCCTCTCTTCAGAAGGGTTGCTTGCTTGTCCATCTCCAAAACTCTATTGGCTATTTGTTTAGGCCCACTTCATCTACTAGATTTGCTACAGCTTTGTTTGCTTGGTCTGATGCTTGTACTTGAATCTGCGATAGGTGTTCTAATCTTTTTCCTTCATTAAATACCTTTTAAATTTCTTCAGATAGATGCTGTAACAATTTTAGCAATACCATTCACATATTTAACGATTTTATCACTCTCTTATATGTACTGGATAGAAGCTTTACTTTAATCATTTAACTTTGTACTACTATCGCGAAGCGTTTCTCCTAGATTAGATTCTTCTATATATGCTGGATAGAATAGCCCATTTTCTATGGATTCTTCTGAGCCCCCTTGGGCAGTAATGATATGTTTCTATGGCCTTGGCAAAGAATTCTTTCGCCTTCTCTTTATTTGCTAGACTCCTATACACCATACCTACCCTATATAGGTTTTCCGTATTTCCAAAGCGTTCTATCTTTTCTTCTAGATCCTCTACCACGTTTATATTTGGCATACTTGTATTCATCTCATTTTTCAGCAGATAGATATACGGTAAACCATAGCCTACCCTTGGGTCTATTTCCAATGCCTTTATGATAGAAGTTTTTCCTGACTCTATTTCCTTAAGCTCCATCATTGTCATCCCTAGATAGTAGTAGTAACTTGCTGAACCATCTTTTTCTAACTTTGGGTGTTGAAGAAAATTTAGCGCCTCTTTATATTTTTTCTTTTCAAAGTATAATATCCCTAACGTGAGGGCAGCATGGGCATTTTCTGGATTTAAAGTTAGTGTTCTTAGATTGTTCTTGATCTGGTGATTTGCTCGTATCCCCTTTATAAAATCAGGCAAAAATCCGAAGTACAGTTTATCCACAAACCCATAGGCAACAGCAACGAGGATCAGTGCAATCAAAGGATTCCCAGTCATGTAGGAAAATAAAAAATACAAATAGAAGCTACGCATTCCATCCACCCTTTCTTGTTGTGATTCCATTCAACATCTATTATACAAAAATATTTATTCCACCACAGTATAAATTAAAAAAACAAATCTGAAATACAAAAGTTTTAAGGCTAATTTTATTTTTCTCTTCTTTATGATGCATTCTTCCCTAGAAAAGGAATAAAATATTTGATATGCTTAATGCAACGGTTGTTTTTGATGTATATTATGGAAGTATGCTTTCCATAATATATGGAGGGTATGATACGATTATACAAAATCATTATTTTGGAGGTATCCTATGAGCCATACACCTATTCACCTTGAATCAAACCCAAACTCTAGTAAACGATATACCCTTGGCGAAGAAATTGCCAATAGCATCACCCATGGCATAGGCGTGTTGTTTAGCATTGTCACCCTAACCATTCTACTTGTTTATGCTATTTGGAAGGGAAGTGTCCTATCCATTGTTGGTTTCAGTATTTATGGTTTTTGTTCTATTTGTCTTTATCTATCATCTACCCTGTACCATAGCTTTCAGGATGAAAGGATAAAAAAAATCTTAAGGGTGTTTGATCACTCTTCCATATACCTATTTATTGCCGGAACCTATACGCCCGTTACGCTCCTTGCAATGAGAGGCTACTGGCGCATCGGTATCTTGTCTGCTGTGTGGGTTATTGCAGTCTCTGGAATATTGTTCAAAATTTTTACTTATAATAAGTTTGAAAAATATAAAATCGTTTCCTTAGCCTTGTATCTCGCCATGGGCTGGCTGTTGGTGATCGCAATTAACCCTATGTTGAAAATGGTACCCCTAGGGTTTCTTATGTGGCTTTTAGCTGGTGGGATGATTTACACCATAGGGACTATCTTTTACGCTATAAAAAAAATTCCCTATAATCATGCCATATGGCATCTCTTTGTACTATTTGGCAGCGTTGCTCATTTTTTAGGTATTTTTATTTATCTACGATAGTCCTATGGCCTATCTCTATATAGAGATGGGCCATATTTTTTTTATAAAAATATGGAAATATTTTAAAGTAAAAGTATTAAAAAATGAATTATGGCGACACTAGTAAAGTGCATTTTGAGATAAACTTTTTTTTAAATCTGGTTTGTCTCTTTAAATTAAACTGTTTTTCTATGTAAGCTTTGTGCATTTTAAAGGATTGGAGGTATTATGTACATATTATCGACACTGTTTTCAGAATGTTTTATAATGACTATGATTTTTGAAAATAGCAAATTTAATGTTGTATTTGCTTTCAAAATATAGTATTATCGTATTACATTTATTAATTTTTTTTAACACTTTAAAAAATTTATGGAGGTGGAGTTTTTTATGGCACAATTTGTTGATGCAGTAAACGGGATACTCTGGAGTAAAGCACTTATTTATTTATGCTTAGCGGTTGGTTTGTATTTCTCCTTTGCAACTCGCTTCATGCAAGTTCGTCACGTTAAAGACATGTGGAAATTGTTGTTTGGTAGTGAAGCTTCTGATACAGGGGTATCGTCTTTCCAGGCTTTCGCCATGGCGGTATCTGGTCGTGTTGGTACAGGTAACATCGCTGGGGTAGCTACAGCTATTGCAATGGGTGGTCCTGGTGCTGTTTTCTGGATGTGGACAATCGCTTTCCTAGGCGCAGGTTCAGCTTTCGTTGAGTCTGTACTTGCTCAGATTTACAAAGAAGAGCAAGATGGCGAGTATCGTGGAGGTCCTGCATTCTACATTGAAAAAGCTATGGGTATGAAATGGTATGCAGTCCTATTTGCTATTTCTACAGTAGTTGGAACTGGTTTATTCTTACCAGGTGTTCAATCTAACAGTATTGCTGCTGGTGTTCAAAATGCATTCGGCGTTAGCCCATCAGTTACTGGTCTCGTAATTATCGCTCTATTAGCAATGATTATCTTCGGCGGTGTTAAGCGTATTGGTAGAGTAGCTGAGTTGGTTGTTCCTTTCATGGCAATCGCTTATATCCTTGTTGCTCTTACAATCATCATCTTAAACATCTCTTTATTGCCAGGTGTAATCGCTTTAATCTTCAAAAGTGCATTTGCTGTTCAGCCAGCTTTCGCAGGTATCCTTGGTATGGCAATTTCTTGGGGTGTTAAGCGTGGTATCTACTCCAATGAAGCTGGTCAAGGTACTGGTCCTATCGCTGCCGCTGCGGCTGAAGTTTCTCACCCAACAAAACAAGGTTTGGTGCAAGCATTCTCCGTATATGTAGATACATTGTTCGTATGTTCTGCAACAGCGTTTATGATCCTAATCACAGGAAAGTACAATGTAAACAATCCTGCTGGTGGATTCATTGTTGAAAATCTTCCTGGGGTAAATGTAGGTCCTGCTTATACACAAATGGCAGTTGACACATTAATCCCTGGTTTCGGTAGTGCGTTTGTATCCGTTGCACTATTCTTCTTTGCCTTCACAACTTTGATGGCATACTACTACTATGCAGAATCAAATATTGCTTATCTATTCAAGAATAACGCTAGCATGAGAAAAACATTCATTATAATCACAAGAATCGCCCTTCTTGCTTCCACATACTATGGCGCAGTAAAGACTGCTGAATTAGCTTGGGGTCTTGGCGATATCGGTGTTGGTTTAATGGCATGGTTGAATGTAATCGCAATCGTAATACTACAAAAGCCAGCTTTACAAGCATTAAAAGACTACGAAGACCAACAAAAACTTGGCTTAGACCCAGTATATGATCCTAAGAAGTATGGCATCAAAGGTGCTGAAGTTTGGGAAAAGATACTGCTTAAATCAAAGACTGTAAAGAAATAGGATAATATTATTCATATAAAAACCCCTTCTAATATGACATTAGAAGGGGTTTTTATATGGGCTTTGTCCATATGATTGAAGGATACATCCTTAGTTTCCTATGTCTGCCACAGCTGCTGCAATTTCTATAAGAGCCTTCATTCGGAGCTGTTTATCTAATAGAAACGCCTTTTTTTCACCCTCACTGTTGGTAGACAAAAAGTACTTTTGGGGTAGTTTATTCAAAACAGTGGCAAGGACATCATTCCTGCGATTTTCATCCCCATCTAAGCCATAGTGCTTCAAATACTCCGTCATCACTTCCCTTACCAGCATCTCCGTGTAATTTTGCATCGTCATATTCCCACCCCTTCTCCTATACATATTTTCCCATATTGCAAAAAGACACCTACACAGGCGCCTTTTACGAGTGATGAACGAACTTTGTCTATTTATCACGCACTTCTCTTCGGCAACCTGGCAATCATCGGAATGAGCTTCCCTTAGACCCATGGCTTTGCGTCCTTATCTTTCGATAAGTTTGCAATTAACGGCATATCGTTCCTATGTATTTGTTGAATATCTCATCCTACACTTATTATATTCCCTATATGGCTATACACTTCCTGCATGTTAACAGAATAACAACCACTATATCCGCTGCTCAATCTTCTGAATGTCATCATTATGACCTACCACTACGAGTACATCACCTTTGTTGATCATATCTAAAGCAGTTGGAGATATATTAATCTCACTGCCGTGCTTGATCGCCATCACATTGATGCCATACTTGGCCCGCATGTTCAAATCCTTAAGGTTTTTACCTTCCCAATCCTTTAATGCCGATATTTCTACAATGCTGTAATCAGGAGCCACTTCAATATAATCTAAGATGTTAGAGGATACTAGGTTATGGGCTACCCTTACCCCCATGTCCCGTTCAGGAAATACCACACGATCAGCCCCAATTTTGTACAGCACTTTGGCATGGAGCTCATTTTGAGCCTTTGTCACCACATATTTAATCCCTAGATCCTTAGTAATCAGGGTAATCAATATGGATGATTGGATATTGGAGCCAATGGTCACAACGGCCACATCAAAATTTCGAATTCCCAAGGATTTCAGTGAAGTCTCATCGGTGGCATCCACCTGAACCGCATGGGTAACCGAATCAGCAATGGCCTGTATCACATCTTCATTTTCGTCAATGGCCAACACATCATAACCTAAGCTATATAACGTTCTCGCAACACTGGATCCGAATCTTCCACATCCGATGACAACAAATTGCTTCATTCTTTATTTCCCCTTTCTACCCTACGATTACCTTTTCCTCTGGATATTTGTACACACCCTTATTCTTTCTCTGCTGACTTGCTAACGCCAACGCCACTGTTAAAGGTCCAAGTCTTCCTGCAAACATGGTTAAGGAAATAATGATCCTGCCCAGGGCCGTTAGCTTCGACGTAATACCTAAGGATAAGCCCACTGTGCCAAAGGCCGAAGTAGTCTCAAATAAAATTTCAAGAAAGCTATGACTTTTTTCCGTAATTGTCAAAATCATGGTTACCATGACGACCAAGGTCATGGCAATTCCAACAATGGCTAGGGAGCGACTCATAATCTCCCGAGGCAATCTCCTGTGGAAGATCTCTGTGTCTTCTTTCCCCCTAATCTCAGAAATAATCGTCCAAATCAGTACCCCGGCAGTTGTAGTTTTCACCCCTCCAGCCGTTCCTGCAGGGGAGCCACCGATAAACATCAATACAATGGTAATGAAGATAGTTGCCATGGTAAGCTGCTCCATCGGTAGTGTATTAAAGCCCGCAGTTCTTGGGGTAACGGAATGGAATATGGCCGCTAAAAATTTTCCCTTCCATGGCAATGGCGCTATTGTATTTGGATTACTATATTCCAAAGCAAAAATGACAATAAAGCCAATCAAAAGTAAGGCTGCAGTAGCCACCAACACAACCTTGGTATGTAGGGAAAATTTCTTAAACTTTCTTTTTTGAAGGATCTCTAGGACTACGCTGTAACCTAGCCCCCCCGTAACAATCAAGAAACAAATGACAATGTTCACCAAGGCATCGCTTACAAATGGTGTCAAGCTCCTAAAATCACCAATAAGATCGAAACCCGCATTACAAAATGCAGAAATCGCATGGAATATACTATAGCCAATTCCTTTCCATAATCCATAGATAGGTACAAACTTAAAAGATAAAAGAATGGCCCCAATACCTTCTATGGTAAAGGTAGTAATCAATATATATTGGGTTAATCTCACAATACCCTCTATATTGAATTGGTTGAGGGCCTCTTGCATAACCAACCTTTCCTTTAAGGAGATTCTTCGTCCAAAAATTAAGGCCATAAAGGTTGCCATGGTCATAAATCCTAGACCGCCAATTTGTATTAACAATAAAATAATTACTTGTCCAAAGACGGTCCAATAAGTACCTGTATCAACCACTACCAATCCTGTTACACACACTGCAGAAGTGGACGTAAAGAGGGCATTGATGAAACCTATGCTCTCTCCATTCTTAGTGGCAATGGGTAAATTCAACAATATCGATCCTATAAAAATCACTGCAGCAAAACCAAGAACAAGAATCTGTGCAGGATTTAATTTCACATCATTCCAGCGCATCGTATCTATCTTAATCATCTCCTAACATCCTACAGCCTTACTGTATTCATTATCACCAAATATTCTTATCTTATGTTCTATCTCTAGACGATTTATCTGATATTAATCGGTGACAGTATTGAATAATATCACTTCTTTTTATGATTCCAATAAAAATTTCCTGGTCATCAATCACAGGAACAAAATTCTGATTCTCGGCTAGGGTAAGTAAATCTTCAATATCTGCATTGATGGATACGGGTTTATTCACGATTCGCTTTGATATATCCTTGATACGAATCTTACTAGCTTCCTTTAAGTTAAAATCAGCCATTCCCTTAAATTTCCATAGTAGATCTCCCTCCGTCAGGGTGCCTACATATCTTCCATCCTCATCTATCAAGGGGACTGCTGTATACCTGTGGTACTCCATTCGCTCCAATACCTGCCTCATGGTAGACTCAGGCGATTCATAAATCACTTCACTTTTGGGGGTAAGAAAAAACGCAATATTCATAGTTTCTCCTTTCTTTCCATCATCCCTCTATTTTCAGCTTCCATTATAAATTGATTTTACGCCACCGTCAAAGGGAATTTTTAAGATTCCCTACCCATTTTCTTTGTTGCCCATAAGGTTGGTTCTTTTGGCCAAACGCCTACGACCTAGGCATTCTTCTATTTGTAGATATCGAACCATCCTTTCCTTTTAAACCAAATAAACATTATCCCTCCGATTATGCCCATTAGACCCAACACTGCAAAATATCCATACCGCCACTCTAACTCAGGCATATATCTGAAATTCATACCATAAACCCCTGCAATGAAGGTTAATGGTATAAAGATCGTTGTGATGACTGTGAGAAGCATCATAATGGCATTCATGCGATTAGAGTTTATAGCCAGGTAACTATCCCGCATATCCGAGGTTACCTCCAGATTGGACTCCACCATTTCTGAAAGCTTCAACAGATGGTCATAAATATCATCAAAATATAGCTTCTTTTCATGAAACTCCTTCAAGTGATTTGAGTTGAGGATGCGATACAATAAATCTCTCATGGAGTTAATTAATCGTCTGAGCTTCATTAAATCCTTCCGAATATCGAAAACCCTGTCCATCAATACCCTGGTCGAATAGCCTTCTACATTATCTTCTAGCAAATCAATTTCGTCCTCTATGTGATATACCGCGGGGAAATATTCGTCTGTAATTTTGTCTAAAATAAGATGGGCAATGGATATGGGGCCTTGGCTATCCATATGTTTCTGGGCCGATACCTTATCCCATGCCCCATCCATTTCAAGGGAATGCTTCAGATGTACCGATACTACATAATTTTTTCCTACAAAAAAATCTATTTCCTCTGCTTCCATCGTTGTTTTATTTAACCCATTGACTACAAAAAATGTATAGTCTTCATAATAGTCAAGCTTTGGCCGCTGCATCATATGGAGGCAGTCTTCTATGGCCAATGGGTGAAATTGAAAGACCTGCTCGAGCAGCGCAATTTCCTCTTCATCTGGACTTTCAAAATCAGCCCAGAACCATTTAAGCTTCATCGAGCCTAGTTTTTCCATGGGGAGATCCATCACTAATTTTGAATCCTCCGTTACTGCCATCGTACGAATCAATGCTCCGTCCACCACCTATCAACATTTCCAGTTTTGAGCATTCTAGCTATTGACCAACATTTACCTTTGTTTTTTATTCCTTCTTAATAAGTATCTGAAGGTAAACACACCGATCAAAGGCACTCCTACAATTAAAAATAGTAGTGGTCCTGTTGAATGAATTACTCTTTGAATGTCATCTATATTGTCTCCCAGCTGATATCCCACGTATCCCATAGCCACTACCCAAGGAGAAATTCCTAGAAACGTATATATAGCAAATTTACTTCTCCCCATATGGTGCATCCCTGCAATATAAGAAAAATAATTACTCAAAAATGTAGGTCTGGATAGACATACGGCAATTTCCCCATATTTATTGAAAAGGTCCTCTACCATCTGGATTTTATCTTGATGCTTATTCAATGTTTTCACAAATCGCTTCTGGGCAAAATCATTCACATGTTTGCCGATATAGTAGGGAATAAATGCTGCCAATGTATACGCACTACTACCTAGGACAAGCATAATGAGAGGATTGAGCCGATAGTGTTTCACAAAAAATCCACTTAAGACCAGTACAAAGGTCCCTGGAAAAGGCAAAGAGGTTCCTTCTAGGAACATACCTATAACCATGGCAAGATAACCATGGATACCTGATTCTTGCGTAAAATCTACAAGTCTCCCCACCAATGAGGCTGCAACACCTATAACCATGTCATCCCTCCTTCTCACCACATACTAGCATCATTATATCAGAATTCTTCTTTCATTTATATATCCTCTCACTTACCTTTTGCTTTAGTATATACATAGTATTTGCATAAAGTTCTGATACAAACCACTTGACATTTGTACCCTTTTTCACATATCCTATGAATAGACAGTGAATACTATTTGTTAGGCGAGTCAGACTTTTTAGTGTTGCGCTAAAAAGTCTTTTTACTATGTATTAAAAATAGGAGGTGGGATCTATGGATTCAGGTCCGTATGCCAGTCGTTATATGGACGTTTTATACTACTGCAGGGTCTTGAATCCATGGCACTACCCTTGGATTCATCCTCTGTAAAAAAAGGGGAGGAAGAATATGCCTTATGAATTCTATGAAAAAGATTTAATTCAATTTCTTACCACTACAAGTCAATCCCAAATCGATGAACTTATAGAAGACATCCATCCAGCCGATATTCTGGATGCAATAAGAATTTATGAAGGCGATAAGAAGCTGCTATTCCAGAAGCTTCCTGAATGGGTAATCGCTGCGATTATTGACTATGCTGAGGATGAAGAAAAGTATGAGATACTTTCTATCTTCCCTGAAAAACGGCAGAAAGACATTGTAGACGAGATGTCCTCCGATGAGCTGGTAGACCTATTGGGTTCTATTCCTAAAGAACAGGCTGATGACATCATTGTGAAGCTTGACCTAGAAGAAGCCGAGGAAGTAAGGGAATTATTGACCTATAAGCCCGATACCGCCGGTGGCATCATGGCTACCGAATTCATTTGTATCCAAGATATCATGTCTGTGGGAGAGACCCTAAAGTATCTGCAACAGGAAGCTCCTGATGCAGAAACTGCCTACTATATTTATGTATTGGACGAGCGCGATCATTTAAAGGGTGTGGTATCCTTAAGGGATATCGTTGTCAATAACTTTGATATAAAAATTGGCGATATTATGAACGAAAATGTCATCAGCATTCCAGTAGATATGGACCAGGAGGAAGTAGGTCATATTTTTGAGAAATATAGCTTTCTCACCATGCCTGTTGTGAATGAAAGGGATGAAATGCTGGGTATCGTTACGGTGGATGACATCATGGCAGTATTAAGCGATGAGCATACGGAGGATATGTACCGTCTAGCAGGCCTTCAGGAAGGTGATAAGGTTACAGGAACCATTGGGGAATCCGTAAGAAGCAGGTTACCCTGGCTCTTTGTAAATCTAGTCACTGCCATCCTTGCCGCAGCCACCGTTAGTCTATTTGAAGACACTATTTCAAAGGTTGTAGCCTTAGCTACCTTCATGCCTATCGTGGCAGGTATGGGCGGCAATGCAGGGACCCAAACCTTAACTTTGGTTGTCCGAGGAATCGCCTTAGGAGATTTAACCTATGAAAATGGAAAAAAAGTTCTTTTAAAAGAGTTTGGTGTAGGTGTTAGTAATGGTTTGGCCATTGGATTATCGGTAGCCACCTTGGGATATCTTTGGGAGGGCAAGCCAATCTTTGGCTTAGTGATTGGATTAGCTATGTTCTTGAACCTCATCGCCGCCACCACTGCAGGTTTTCTAGTGCCTGTAACCCTTAGAAGATTTAAAATTGACCCCGCCCTTGCATCGGCAGTATTCGTAACCACCGTTACAGATGTATTAGGCTTTTTCTTTTTCTTAGGATTGGCCACATTG
>CALECF010000228.1 GCA_937948705.1 uncultured Anaerosolibacter sp.
AAACCAATACATATGGCAAGCAATCCGTGCACCGGTTCCTAAAAAACATTTGTATAATATTTAGCAGAGGTATAGAATATTAATGATATGAAGAATAAAATGGGGTGTAATATCCCTGAGAAGGGGGTTGCCATGATGTCGAAAAAATTAAACGTAGCAGTGGTATTTGGAGGAAAGTCGGGAGAGCATGAGGTTTCTCTCATGTCTGCAACTTCAGTTATTCGAGCGATGAATAAAGAGAAATACAACATTATTCCCCTAGGTATTACCAAAGAAGGGAACTGGATGTTGTACAATGGACCCATAGAGAAAATAGAATCCGGAGAATGGGAAGGCATTTCAAATAAACTTTTAAGAGAAGATCCTAAGCATAATGTTTTTTCTGTGGTGCCCATGGGTGGAGAGGGGTTAGATCTTTCCATGGAAGGGATACCACCAAACCTAGGTGAGCAGATTGATGTCATATTCCCTGTACTCCATGGTCCTTTTGGAGAGGATGGTACCATTCAAGGCTTATTTGAAATGGCGGATATCCCTTATGTAGGCGCAGGGGTATTGGCATCGGCTGTGGGTATGGATAAGGTGTATACAAAGAAAATCTTTGAAATGGCGGGGCTGCCTCAGGGTAAATATATGGTGGTGATGCGGAAGAAATGGAGAGAGTCACAAACTACTTATATGGAACTTATCGAAGAAAACTTCCAGTATCCTGTCTTTGTAAAACCAGCAAATCTAGGCTCCAGTGTAGGAATTTCAAAGGCCCACCATCGAGAAGAATTAATCGAGGGAATTGACAAGGCGGCTGAGCACGATCGCAAGATTTTGATTGAGGAATTTATCCATTGTAGAGAGGTGGAGTGCGCTGTTTTGGGAAATGATGATCCCATGGCTTCCGTGGTAGGAGAAATCATTCCATCCCATGAGTTTTATGACTATGAAGCCAAGTATTTCGATGACGGAAAGTCAAGGATGGTAATCCCTGCCGAGATTCCAGAGAAAAAGGCTTCAGAGATCAGGGCCATGGCTGTAAAGGCTTACAAATCCATTGACTGTACAGGTTTAGCCCGGGTGGACTTTTTCTTAGAGAAGGAGACGCATCAGGTCTACATCAACGAGATTAACACATTGCCTGGATTTACACGATATAGTATGTATCCTTTGTTGTGGGGTGCCACAGGCATTCCCTACGATGAACTCATCGATCGGTTAATTCAATTGGCTATAGAGAGATATGAAGATAGAAGGAATGGTTAGAAGAAAGAGGTGAAAAACCAATGAAAAACGTGATGCTTAAGATTGAAGGAACACAGCAAAGCTTTGATGGAGAAGCGAATAGCATAGAGCTGGTGACAGAGGGAAAGCTTTATCAAAAGGAAAATGCGTTATACCTGGTTTATCAGGAAAGTGAAATTTCTGGTATGGAGGGTTGTACCACCACCTTGAAGGTAGTCAAGGATAAGATTTCTATGAGACGATTCGGTACTGCCCATTCGGAGATTGTTTTTGAGAAAGGGAAGCGGTTTTCCACCAGATATCAAACACCCTATGGTGACTTTGATATGGAAATCATTACAATGGAAATGGAATCCAGTATCTCAGATCTAAATAAGGGCGATATCAACATCGAATATAATGTGAGTCTGCGTGGTATGATGGAAAGTCAGAATACGTTGAACATCAGAATCATGTAGGAATGGGCCATGAGGAATCCTAGAGAAGAGATTGTAAGTGGAATTTGGGAGGTCATAAGGGTCAACCTAAGTCTAAGGATTTCTAAGGAAGACATCCCTGTGGAACCACCGAAGAACCGAGATTTTGGAGACTATACTACCAACATCCCATTGAAGATAGCCAGAGAACTGAATAAGAAGCCTATAGATGTAGCTTTAGAGCTGCAAAGAGGGATGGAGCATACATGCCCATGGATTGAGGGGATCACCGTGGTGGAGCCTGGGTTTGTAAATTTCATCCTGGGGGAAAGGGCTTTGTATGAGGTATTGGGCCGTAGAGAGGCAGACTATATAGATATATTTTCAAGGGAGCATGTTTCTGTCCACTGGAAGGGGAAACTCCAGGCTTTCCTTGATGAAGATGGATCCAGGGATCATTTGAGGGACCTGCAGTATGTCCATAGTCGAATTCATTCCATCCTAAAGCTGCTGAGAGAAGAGGGGATTCAACTGGAGGCGGTGGAGGAAGAACAGATTACTTATGAAAAAAGTGATGTGGAGAAAGAGGTTCTACGAAGGCTGGGTAGTTTTTCTGAACAAGTTGCATTAGCCCAAAAACAGGATAAACCCGGGGAAATATTGAAATACGCCATAGGGTTGGGGAAACTCTTTTTTAAGCTCCATGAGAAAACCCTATTTCGGCAGCTGGAAAGATCAAGACTCTATGGGGCCTTGCGAATCATGGAAGCTATGGGATTGACCATAAAGACTATTTTAGAAGCCTTTGAAATAGAAGCGCCAGAGAAGATGTAATAGATGAAGATTTAGCTGTAGGTTGTAGGTTGTAGGTTGTAGGTTGTAGGGGCGAACAGTGTTCGCCCGTAGACCCCAGAGATCAGCCCACCTGTCATCCTGAGTGCTAGCGAAGGATCTGTAAGTAAGGTTTTGAGATTCTTTGAGACCATCAGAAAGACAGCTGCTCCTGCGGTGCCTATAATAAATACTTTGAAAATATCGGGCGATTCGTGAATCGCCCCTACGATTTGTTAAAACTTAATCTCGATCTTGGTCTGGACACTTTGTGATGCATATTTTTTTAACAGAACTGACGGAAAATGGGCACATACTGACGAAAATTGAGCGGAGGGATATAGGATGGATTTAATTTTTTCAAAGAAAAATATGGAGACCATTTTGGATTATGTGGGAGAGGGAATTCAGATCATTGATCCCCGGGGACGAATTATTTATTATAACAGGACGGCGGCAGAGCTGGACGATATCAACAAAGAAGATACCATTGGGCGACACATCCTAGAAATATATCCTTCCTTGTCCCCCGATACCAGTACCCTTCTACAAGCTATTCGTACAGGGAAGCCTATTTTCAACAATCAACAGACCTTTATTAATTATAAGGGAAAAAAAATTACTACCGTCAACTCATCTATTCCCATCACTTCTAGGGGGAAGATTGTGGGGGCTATTGAGATCTCAAAAAACATTACCAATGTCAAAGAACTATCTGAGAAATTGGTGGATCTACAAGAGAAACTTTATAAGGATCAGGATCGAAAGAGTCGGAAAGAGAGCAGTGGCGCCATCTATAGCTTTGCAGACATGATTGGGCGCAGCAAGGCCATGGTGGACTTAAAATTCAGTGCATCAAAGGCAGCTCAAACATCCTCCCCTATTCTGGTATACGGAGAAACTGGAACGGGAAAAGAGCTCCTTGTACAGGCGATTCATAATGCAAGCCATAGAAGGGACAAGTCTTTTATTGCACAAAACTGTGCTGCCTTACCAGGAGCCCTGTTGGAGGGCATTCTTTTTGGCACTGTGAAAGGTGGTTTTACGGGGGCAGAAGATCGGGCAGGACTATTTGAATTGGCCGATGGGGGAACCTTGTTTTTAGATGAAGTCAACTCCATGCCCCTAGAGCTTCAAGTAAAGCTACTGCGAGTCCTTCAAGATGGAACAATCCGCAGGGTAGGGGAAGTCAAAACCCGGCAGGTGGATGTGAGAATTATTGCCGCCACCAATACAGAGCCAGAGATTTCTTTAGAGAACAAGGAGCTGCGACGAGACTTATATTACCGACTCAATGCGGTGGAACTGAGGGTGCCCGAGTTGAAAGAACGGATAGATGATATTCCCCTGCTGGTACATTACTTTATCGATAAGTTTAATCACCTTTTTGACAAGCGGATAAGGGGGATCTCTGAAAGGGTTCTTGTTCTGATGAGGAAGTATGATTGGCCTGGCAATGTGCGGGAACTAGAACATGTGATTGAGGGAGCCATGAACTTGATGGAGGGAGACGAAATCACATTGGAGAGTTTACCCCAGAAGCTTCGATATCTACAACAAGATACAGGGGAAAGCCGACGGAACAAGGGAGACCGCTCTCTAAAGAATGCAATCGAGGCCTTGGAGAAGCAGATGATTTCCCAATCCTTGACCGCCTGTGATTGGAATGTGAGTCATACGGCAGAGGAGTTGGACCTCCCAAGACAAACCCTCCAATACAAGATTCGTAAATACGGTTTAAAGAGGTAGTGAACGACGCCCTCGTCGTTCCTCTAGAAATACAGATTGAAAATAACTTCCTGTCATCCTGAGTGCAACGAAGGATCTAATGCACTGTGTAATATTTCAAACTTAAGATTCTTCGCTAGGCTCAGAATGACAAAAAATAATGGAACACATGGATAGAACCTAGCTCTG
>CALECF010000229.1 GCA_937948705.1 uncultured Anaerosolibacter sp.
ATAGTAATCTCTTTTTCCGCCATTAATACCAATGTGTGATAAATCAAATCAGAAATTTCATAGATACATTCATTTTTATCCGTATTTTTTGCACTGATGATTACTTCCCCTGCTTCCTCTGCTATTTTTTTTAAAATCTTATCCATACCTTTCTCAAAAAGATAGTGCGTATAGCTCCCCTCTTCTGGGGTATTCTTTCGATCTCTGATTCTTTCATCAAGTAGTTTAATGATCTCATTTTTTTCTTTTTCTTCTTGCCCATCCGAAAAGAGGGCTTGGTAGAAACAACTTTTTTTCCCTGTATGACATGCGTTTCCTGCTGGAACAACCTCTATGAGCAATGTATCCCCATCACAATCATAAGAAATCTTTTTTACGGATTGATAGTTTCCAGAGGTCTCCCCTTTATTCCAAAGCTTTTTTCTACTTCTACTATAAAACCAGGTTTTTTTTGTTTCCAGTGTTTTTTCAAAGGCTTCTCGATTCATATACGCCATCATCAATACTTCTTTACTAAGTGAATCTTGTATAATTGCAGGTATAAGTCCCTCTACATTAAAAATAAGCTTTTCGATTATCTGCATTTAATCCACCCTCCTCACAGGTAATCCAGAGGAGGCTAAATACTCCTTTAAATCACAGATTTTTATTTCGCCATAGTGAAACACAGATGCAGCAAGGGCTGCATCCGCCTTCCCTTCTGCTAGCACTTTTAGGAAATCCTCTTTCTTACCTGCACCACCAGATGCCACAACTGGGATGGAAACTGCATCTGAAATGGTTTTTGTCAACGCTGTTTCATATCCGTCTTTAACCCCATCGGTGTCAATACTATTGATCACAATCTCGCCTGCTCCTAAGGCTTCCCCTTTAACTGCCCACATTAGCGCATCGAGCTTTGTATCTAACCTTCCCCCGTTGATAAAAACCGTCCATTGGCCCAGATGATTTTTTTTTGCATCTATGGAAAGCACTACACATTGACGACCATATTTTAGTGCAGCCTCTGTAATAATTTGTGGATTGAGAACCGCTGCAGAATTAACAGAAACCTTATCTGCACCGGCGCGCAAAACTGCATGAAAATCTTGTATGCCCCGGATGCCTCCTCCAACGGTAAAGGGTATATTTACTTCTTCAGCGGTTTGCTCTACCACATGTAAAAAAATGTTCCTACCTTCATTAGAAGCGGTTATGTCGTAAAAAACCAACTCATCGGCACCTTCTGCACTATAATATTTAGCTAATTTTATAGGATCATCTACGTCTACTAGATTTTGAAATTTTTTCCCTTTTACAACCCGTCCTTGATTTACATCCAAGCATGGAACAATTCGTTTTGTAAGCATGATTACACCCCCTGTAATTCTTTTAATTGGATATCTCCTGTGTACAGCGCTTTTCCGATAATTGCGCCATAGAGCTCCATTTTCTCAAGTCTGCTAACATCTTCGCTACTGCTGACCCCACCGGAAGCTATTAAATTGATCTTTAGATTTTTTTTCATTTCTTCTAACTCTATATAGTTGGGGCCTGAAAGCATACCATCTTTAGCAATATCTGTATAAATGATGGTTTTTAACCCCATATTCTGTAAGGTCATTGCATAATCAATTGCCTTCAAATCTGTTACTGTTTTCCAGCCATCCACAGCGATCCATCCGTTTTTGGCATCAATGGATACGGCGATCCTTTCCCCAAATAAACGAATTGCTTGCTTAACAAAATCTTTTTGCAGTACTGCCGAGGTTCCTAGAATAATTCTAGCAACACCCGTTTCTAATAATGTTTGAATATCTTCTAAAGTTCTAATTCCGCCACCTACTTGAACCGGAATCGGAAGCTTTGTTGTAATCTCCTTTATCAAGGCCAAGTGAATTGGCCTTCCTTCTAATGCCCCATCCAAGTCCACAATATGAAGAAATTGTGCGCCTTTTTCAAACCATTGTACGGCTATCTCCACAGGATTTTCTCCAAATATACTCTCTCTATCAAATTCACCTTGCTGCAATCGTACACACTTTCCTTTTCTTATATCAATCGCTGGAAAAATAATCATCCCACCAACTCCCCAAAATTTTTCAATAATTGCAACCCTGTCTTTCCACTTTTTTCAGGATGAAACTGCATGCCAATAATATTATTTTTTCTTACCACAGCAGGGAAGTCAATCCCGTACTTGCACCAATAGATCACATTCTTTCGTTCCTGAGCTTTTAAGTAATAGGAATGCACAAAGTATACATATTCTTTGTCACTTAACCCTCTTCCAATGGAATCCTCAATATGCTTATCAAGTTGATTCCATCCCATATGCGGAACTTTTAACCCTTCATTAAACCGATGAATTTCACCCTTTAATAGGCCTAATCCCTGAAATTCTCCATCCTCAAAACTTTTGTCAAAGAGCAACTGCATACCTAGACAAATACCTAATACTGGCTTACCAGCCTCCACCGTCTTCATTAAACCCTCCGTTAGACCACTATTGGACAATTGGGCCATAGCATCCTTAAATGCGCCAACGCCTGGCAAAACAACTGCTTTGCTCCTAAGGATCTCCTGATTTGTAGTTGCTATGATTGTCTCGAGCCCTAAGTTGTTTAATGCTCTATAGACACTTTTTAAGTTACCTACACCATAATCAATAATTGCGATCATACGCTATTCCTCCCTCTATATCACAACGCTTGTATCCCTTAAAGCAATCCCTTTGTAGATAGAACACCATCAATTCGACTTTGTACGGCAGTAGCTTGATCCATCGCTCTCCCCAATCCTTTAAAAATAGCTTCTGCTTTGTGATGATTGTTTTTCCCATAAAGTAATTGAATGTGTAGGGTTACTCCGGCATGGTTAGAAAAAGCCCTCATGAATTCTTCAACGAGCTCCGTATCAAAATTGCCCAATCTGGGTGTATCAAAGATTGCATCAAAATGTAGAAAGGCCCTACCACTAATATCTAGTGCAACTAAAGCTAGGGATTCGTCCATTGGCGTTAGTACAGTCCCATATCTAGCAATTTTACTTTTATCTCCCAAAGCCTCTTTAAATGCTTTACCCAAGGTTATTCCAATGTCCTCCACTGTATGATGACTGTCTACCTCAAGATCACCTTTACAGTTTAAAATCATATTCATAAAGCCATGTTTGCACATTAAGATTAACATGTGGTCAAAGAAGCCAATACCGGTATGTATCTCTGCTTCCCCACTTCCATCTACTGTTAAAATAAGATCTATATCTGTTTCTGCCGTTTTTCTTTTAATCTGCGCACTACGGGTCATAGACACATCACTTCCCGAATCATATTCATGATCATCTCATTGTCATCCCTCGTACCCACTGTAATACGCAAACAGTCTTTTAAAATCCCTTCCTTTCCATAGCTGCGAATTCCTATTTTCTTATCTAAACACTTTTCTTTAAAGGCTTCGGCTTTCGGCGTTTTGATTAAAATAAAGTTTGATCTAGAAGAAAATACTTTTAATCCTTTGAATTCCTTCAATTGAATGATTAACTTTTCTCGTGCTTCACAAATTTCTTTTATATAGGTTTGAATCATAATGATGTTTTCTAAAAATAATTCTCCCAGTGTTTGAGAATAAACATTTAAATTATAGGGAGGTTTTACCTTATATATATAATCAATCACTTTTTTCTGTGCAAGTAGATAACCGATTCGCGCACCGGCCAAGGCCATCCCCTTGGAAAGTGTACGCAATACAATAATACGTTCTTCTTCTTTAATCCAGCCCGCCATGGTCTCTCCATGAAATTCGTAATAAGCCTCATCCACTACGATCATAGCTTCTGTTTCCTTTAACAGACGTAAAATATCCCTATTGGATGTGACAGTTCCCGTAGGATTGTTAGGATTACATATAAAAACGATCTTAGCTTGATTCTTGTTTGCAGTTATAATCATTTCTTCAATGTTTAGGTTGAAGTCTTCATCACTATCAATTTCAATGAAATCTCCACCTGCAATGGTGGTAAATACTTTGTACATTGAAAAACTGGGTTTATGGCTTATTACAACATCCCCTGCTTCAACAAAAGTTTGTATAATGTTTTGTATCATTTCATCGGACCCATTTCCACAAAGGATATTCTCTTTTGGGAGTCCAACATATTTGCCAATAGCTTCTCTCAACAAAACGCTGTCTGTGTCTGGATAGCGATTCAAAGTGATCTTTTGAAATCTTTCTACTATGGTTTGGTAAAATTCATTTCCAATATTATAGGGATTTTCATTTGCGTCAAGCTTAATAAAAATTTCATCTTTGGGAACCTGATAAGCCTCTATCCCTACGACGTTTTTCCTTACTAATTCGATCATGGCAAAAACCTCACTTTTATAGAATTTGCATGGGCCCCTAAGCCTTCATGCAAAGCAAAGCTTTCTATTTGATCCTTCACCTGACCTAAAGCAGATTTACTGTAGTAGATTACACTGCTCTTTTTGACAAAGTCCTCAACGCCTAGGGGTGAAGAAAATTTAGCGGTTCCGCTTGTAGGCAAAGTATGATTGGGACCAGCAAAATAATCACCTAGAGGCTCCGGCGAGAAATGTCCTAAGAAAATAGCTCCAGCATTTTTTATTTTCGGTAGCATTTCAAAGGGATTGTCTGTCATAATCTCTAAATGTTCTGGTGCGATATCATTAATCATTTCAATTGCTGTAGCAATATCTTCTACAACGAAAATTGCACTATTATTTTTTATCGCTTGCTCTACAATTTTAATCCTATCTAGAGAGGTCATTTGTTCATGTACTGCACACTTTACTCTTTCAGCAAAAGTAGAGGATATTGTAATCAAAATAGAGGATGCCATTTCATCGTGCTCCGCCTGTGATAAGAGATCGGCTGCCGCAAATTCTGGACTTGCAGTTTCATCCGCTAGAATACATATTTCACTAGGTCCCGCAATCATATCAATGTCCACGATGCCGTAAACCTTCTTTTTTGCACGGGCTACATAGATATTTCCTGGCCCTACAATTTTATTTACAGGTCGTATCGTCTCTGTCCCATAAGCCAAAGCCGCAATAGACTGAGCTCCACCCACCTTGTATATTTCATCTACACCTACTGCTTTTGCAGCCGCCAATATAGATGGGTTTACCTTTCCATCCTTTCCTGGGGGTGTTACCATTACGAGACGCCGTACCCCTGCAATTTTGGCTGGTATGGCATTCATTAATACCGTCGAAGGATACGCAGCCTTTCCACCGGGCACATACATTCCCACACTTTCGATAGGCGTCACCTTTTGTCCTAGAATAATATCCTCATCATAGTTAATCCATGAATTTTGCAGTTGTTTCTCGTGATATGACCAAATGTTTTTTCTTGCCGCATTTAGAATATCTTTAAATTCTTCGGAGACCGCTTCCCAGGCTTCCTGCATTTCATTTTCTTCTACCCTGATCTTATCTAAAAAAACGTCATCAAACTTGCATGTATAATCTAGCAAGGCTTTATCTCCATGTTTTTTAATATCCAAAATGACCCTTTCAACAGTTTCATCGATATCTATCATATTTTCTTCAGTTCGCTGTTCCAGTAATTCCTTCAACTGTGTTTTATAGTCATTCCTATTAACGGTTATTATACGCAACACATTTATCTCCCCTCTGCTCGGCATTTTGCTTTAACCCCTCAATAATACGGTTAATGCGGTCCATTTTCGTTTTAAAGCTGACTTTGTTCGCAACCAACCTAGCGCTTATCTTACAGATTTCGTTTATAATTACTAATCCATTTTCTTCTAAGGTCTTTCCGGTTTCTACAATATCTACAATCACATCTGACAAACCAATAATCGGCGCTAATTCAACAGAACCGTTCAACTTAATCACTTCTATAGGTCTTCCTATTTCATTAAAATATTTCTTGGATACGTTGGGAAATTTAGAAGCTACTCTAATTTTTTTTCCAGGCATATCTACATAGTCCCGTAAAGCAGCTACTGCAAATCTACAGTTCCCAAATCCTAAATCCATAACTTCATAAATACTCGCTTCACTTTCCATCAAAATATCTTTACCCAGTACCCCTAAATCTGCAGCACCTTTTTCCACATATATAGCCACATCACTAGGTTTTACGAAGATAATACGTATTTTTTCAAAGTCATTCTCAAAAATCAGTTTTCTACTATTTGAATGATAATCGGGAAATGTAATTCCCTGATCAGTCATCATTTGTAACGTAGTTTCTGCCAATCGTCCTTTAGCCAATGCAATATTTACAAATTCCACTTTCTGTCCTCCTTAATGAATAGAAAAAACTGTTCCATTACTTTCTAGACTTTTTAAAAATTCTATCACTGTGTTTTTTCTAATTTCATTATTTCTGATACTTACAATTTTTACGTTTTCTTCTACCAACTGAATGATTTCTTTAATATTTCGAAATTCTGCATTTTGAATCTGTCCTTTTAAATCTTGTTCATATAAATCTGATTCTACAATAAAGCCTTTACTCCTGAGTGTCTCTGCCAATGAAAATGCCTTTTCTCTTGTTTTTTTTGAGTAAAGAATTAAAAAATCTGTAAAACAGGTTGATTCTTTTAGCATATTGTTCATTTCCATGACCTCCATCAATTCATCAATATTTAAACCAAAACCTGTAGCCGGCAATGATGAACCATACTTACTCGTAAGGTTATCATAGCGTCCGCCGCTCAAAAGCGGCTTCCCATAGTTTTGAACATACCCTTTAAAAATAACGCCAGTATAGTAATCCATGTGATTTACCAGCCCAAAATCCACGGTTATGTATTGTCCATAACCATAATCTTTCAATATCTCATATACTTCTTTCAAGTAATTCACTGCTTTTTCCATTTCTATATTTAATGCTATTTTTTTTGCATTTTCAATTACGTCCGCTGGCTCACCATATAGATCTGGGATTTTTCGTATTGTATCTTTAACCCGATTAGGGATATTCAATGGTTTTAGAAAATGAGATAGCTCTGAAACATTCTTTTGCTCAATCAACTTCCGAATTTGATCTTTGATTGACTTTTCTAATGCCACCTCCATCATTAAACCTTTAAAGTATGCCGCTTGACCCAGATCAATCTGGAAGTTTTTTATTCCACAATCCATTAATATCTTAATCCCTACTGCGACCACTTCAGCATCTGCATCACTTTTTTCATTTCCTATATATTCAATTCCCGCTTGCATAAATTCTCTTTTGTTTCCGCATTGTTCTTCATTCACACGAAAGACATTTGCCACATATGCAAATTTCAAATATCCTTTTGATGCTTCAAAACCGTTAGTAGCCATCCGAACAATGGGTATGGTTACATCCGGTCTTAATACTAGGATTTTTCCGTTACCGTCTATCATCTTAAACATGTTATCTCGATGAATCGTCCCCTCAATATCTGCAAATAAGTCATAGTATTCAAAGGTAGGGGTCATGATTTGTCGGTACCCAAAGTTCTTAAAGTGTTTTTTCATTTGCCCTACGATCTTATCTTTTGTCTCATATTCGTCCCAGTGTGTATCTGCTACCCCTTCAGGTACATAGTTTTTATATTGTAGCATGATTTACACAAGCCCCCTTTATTAGTTTATCGCTTTATCATACTAAACTATTAACATTTTAATATTTTTTATCCTATTCGTCAATAAAGATTTTAAAAAAATGCTCATAAAAAAAAGAATGCTCATTTTAGAACATTCTTTTATATAGAAACACGATCGATGGCTATTCTTTTATCTGTGTTACAATGCTTACAATAAAATAAATGCATACATTGATCTTGAGATACTCCATCTATTCTTTGGGTAAGTTCCATTGGCAAATAAGCACTATAGTCATCAAAATAATCTTGGATTGTCCCAGTATTTTCCATAGGGTGATTACATTTCGAACACTTAAGAAGATAGCATACCATCGCATTACATACAGGACATACCAGTTCCATATCCAATTCCTCCATTCGTTTCTTAATCCCATTATTATTTTGGATTGTGATGGAAAAATCATGCCTCTTAAAATTTGGTAATATTGTATTATATTCTACTCAAGGTCTTAAAAGATTAAAACTTGAAATAAGCTTTTTAGCAGGCTCAATGTCAGGGTACCAAAGCTCAAGCTCCTCTATCCATTCATGATATTGGAAGGAAAGCTCACTTACCTCTCTCCAAGCCATTTGACTCACCTCTTTACTCCAGGTTCTCCCGTACATACCCGCGATACTCATATGAAATACCATTTCATTTGGATGAAAGTCTCTTATCTTAATACCTCTATCCTTCATCTCCTCGTGTACAAAGGTATATATTTCCTTTAGCTCTTTCGTTTTAATCACATGAATGGTAATACAATTGTAAGGATCTTGAATATAACTAAACCCGTTGGTGATTATTTCAAAGGGATTTAGTTTTTTAATAATCTCCATCAATGCGTCTTTAATACGATTGATATCTTCCATGTTTTCATAGTAAAAGGCATCTAGGGTTAGATGTAATTGCGGCATATAGCTTTCTAACAAATTATACTTTTGCCATAAAGCCCTTTGAATTGTACTTCCATTTTGATATATTACACCTGTTGGTATCGCTACTAGGTATACTAATTTCTCCATACAATCCTCCCCTTTATCAAATTCTACCTTTACGAAACAATGCTTCCATTAAAGATAAAAGCTAGGTTCCCCTAGCTTTATTATATGCATAATCGATTGATTACTTCCAAAACCTCTTCAGGTTTCATATTAGAAGCATTCATCGTCAACACATACTTTGCACCGTATTGCCTCATTTCATATGTAAAGATCGTCTCCCATACTTCATCTACTCCAGTGAAAACGATTGCTGCAACTTCACTATCTACCTTATGCGCTGGAATCACTTCATACCCATTATCTATAAGTATCTTTTTTACATCAAAAAGTCCCTCTTCAACAGATACCTTCAATCTTCTTGTATTCTTACGCTCTTGAGCTATGTCCCCTGTTCTATTTTCCATCACTATGTCGTGATCAATAGATTCTTTTTTCTCTCCTACCTTGCGAATGACTTCTAAAATCTCATCCTTTGTCAACTTCGATGCGTTGATCGTAAGAAAAAACTTATTATCATCGTAATGCATCCATTCTATCGAACGTAGTTGCTCCCACTCTTCATCAATATTAGAAATAATAAAAATAGAAATATCATGACTTATTTTATGGGATGTAATCACATCGTGCCCTAAGCACTTGAGATCTTCGATCAGCTCCTTAAGGTCACTCGGTACAGATATTTTTAATTTTTTACTCATGCATATCCCTCCCTTAACATCACAATAGATATTTTTTATATTTGCTTTATATATATGTATACCCTCTGAAAAAAATAAATCACATTTTTATTTTGGTATCTATATCATGGCGCCTTGGAAGTAATAGAAATTGCTTAATTTGAATATTAATTATATAGTAAATTCCTATGAAGAGGGTGTTGTTTTGAAAAAAAATTCCTTTCTTTACGGTACTTTTGTTCTGATTATTGTAAACTTTATCGTTCGTTTTTTAGGGTTTGCATATAAGATTATATTATCGAGGATGATTGGGCCTGAAGCCATTGGTATATTTCACCTGGTATTCCCTATCCTCATGGTATTGATTACATTTACCTCAGCGGGTATACCCGTCGCAGTCTCTAAACTAGTTGCACATTTTGCATCCCTAAACAACAAAGCCGGTTGCAAAAAAGTATTAGGTATATCTATCGTGGTTGGTTTTGTTATTAGTGCTTTTCTATCTATTTTTTTATACGCGAATGCACAATTTATCGCTGAGAGACTCATAAAAAACAAGGATATATATCCTAGTCTTATAGCGCTAATTCCTGCAGTTCCCCTTATAACGCTTTCTTCTATTATGAGAGGCTATTATTATGGAATCAAAAATGTAGGACCGTCAGGTACCTCCCAGATCTTAGAACAGTTATTTCGCATTACTTTCGTCATTGGCGTCCTCTTGCTCCTTCCTCCATTGTTACCCAAATATGCTTCAGTCATTGCTGTATTAGGTATCTCAGTAGGAGAACTTACTGGTCTACTGTGGCTACTCATTCGTTTTGGTGATTTCAAGACTTCTTATATTAGAAAAACTTATCTACAGTTCAAAAACCCTAGCAGTGATATCTTAGAGAAAATACTATATATCTCTATCCCTATTACCATCACTAGGATGATTAGTGTGGTTATGCAGTCTATCAATGCAGCGCTTATTCCTCAACGACTTATGCATGCTGGTTTATCTATGAAGGAAGCGGTTTCTATCTTCGGTAAGCTTACAGGAATGGCCATGCCTTTGCTTTTCCTTCCTTTTATTGTTACTTCCGCTCTAGTGGTAAATATCATTCCTTCAGTAGCGGAGGAAGTAGCATTAAAAAATTGGCATCAACTTAGCTTAAAATCAAACCTTGCCATTCGGATGACACTACTAGTATCTATTCCCATAACAGCACTGTTAGTCTTCTTTGCCTCACCCATATGTAATTTCCTATACCCACAAGCTGATGTGGGTGAATATTTATCACTACTTGGATATGGAACCATATTTTTAAGTCTTCAACATGTATTATCAGGTATTCTTCATGGAATAGGGAAACAAATCATCACAACAGTAAATTATCTCTGTGGAATGCTCCTACAAATTTTATGTACCTATTATCTAGTACCTCATCCACAGTTTGGTGTAAAAGGTTTCATATTAGGGTTCATCTTATCTACCGTTACTATATGTCTGCTCAATTACATATCTCTCAATCATTATATTAAATTAAATCCCAGAATCCTCAATGATATAGGTAAGCCTATTTTTTCAACCACAATCATGATCTTATTACTCCTAAATCTATATCAGCTTCTTTTAAAATTTGATGTTGCTTCCAATACTGCTATGATCATGAGTGTTCTATCCAGCATCCTATCCTATGTAATCGCTATTTTTTCAACAGGATGTATCAACTATAGAACTCTCCAATTTATCATACGAAAAAAATAAAACCCTCTTATTGGGGACATGTTGCGTTATTTGCCTAACAACGAAATTGTCCCATAAATATTATCTCTTTATAATGTTAATCATTTTTCCCACAAAAAAACTATTCTAATAATTCATTAGAATAGTTTTCAACATCTATAGATCATTTTACTAATT
>CALECF010000230.1 GCA_937948705.1 uncultured Anaerosolibacter sp.
CATGAAATACTACGATTTCAACTATTCTTTAACAGAGCCTTTAAGAAAAATATCTAAGGTTATCTATTGCAAATTCCTCTAAAGTTCGAGGCTTTTTACCTGTCAATTCAAAAAATCCATTTGTCACCTCTTTGGCCGTACCCATTCGTGTCATAAAGTACAGTGCCACAGTTACATTAACATACCCCTTATCAAGTCCTCTTGTCTTAATGTAATAGCTCCTATAACGTAGATAACCAGGCTTAGCATAAGTAATCTTTCTTCCTGTCACATGACTTAATATATCTGCTACCTGATCATAATCGAGGGCTTCAGGACCCGTAATTGTGTGTGCAGTATTCTTGTACTTTTCAGCATCATGAAGCAAAATTGCGGTTGCAAGGCCAATATCGGCAGCATCAATAAAGCTGGTCTTGCTCTTTCCTGCTGGAACAAAAATCTCATTTTTTTCTTTGATTTCTACAGAATGAACACCTGATAAATTCTGCATAAAGAAGCCTGGCCGAACATGGGCATAAGGAATTCTAAGTTTTTCAATATATTTCTCAATCTTGTGATGAGGCGGTATCGTATTGTTTTCAACTCCCATTAAAGAAAGAAATGAAACCAATTTAATATTATGATCCTTCATTGCATCAATGAAAGGATATAGATCCTCTGGTTTTCCAAGATGGGGGGGTCTCATCAAAAATACTCTATCTACATTTTCAAGGGCTTTGTCAAATGTATTCTTGTCCGTAAAATCAAAGTATACTGGGTCTACTTTTCCCTGAAACATACGCTCTAGCTTCTGAATATCTGTGCCTGCAGCAGCTATTTGCTCTCCCATATTCAATAATTCTTTTACAACATAGCTCCCTACATTTCCTGATGCTCCCGTCACCAATACCTTCATCATTCCCTCTCCTCACCTAATATTTTATTTGCCTTCTGAAGCAATTGAATAAGCATCTCAAACTCCTGGCATCCCATTTTTTCTTCTAGAAGCTCCATGCTTCTGAAGTACTCATTGTATGTGGACTCAACTAGCTCATGTCCTTTTGGGGTGACAGATATAAAATAGCTTCTTCTATCCGTTGGGGATACTGTTTTGCTTAAGTAATTCTTTTTAAGCAATACGGTAATCATATCCGTCACAGATGGCTTTGATATTCCGAAGAAGTTACTTATCATCAATGGAGTAACTTGCATACCGCTTTTTTCAATATAAATCAAAACCCCCATTTCGCTAGATCGAATTGGTATATCCCTTTTGGTATTCATGTGAATACGACAAAATCTTGACACTGCATCAGCACTGGCAATTATATTTTCTCTCATTCTACACCTCTAATTAGTTAGTTTAACTAACTACATTATATCTAATGCATATTCTAATGTCAATCTACCCTTTATACACATTTGTTTAGTGAAGGTAGTAGACCATTATGCATTTTTAAAAAACAGAAAGCATATGAATAGCAGTCAGCCATTCATATGCTCTTTCATAGGTGTCGTTTGAAGTCTTAGGCTTCAAGTCGTGTTTCATGACTCTCCTATTTTAGCCATTATCTTTGTCGGCAGTCAAATCAAATCTTTCAAAGTTTATATTTTTTGAGTACTAGGGATATTTAGATTCATTGGAAGCGTCCCCTTCTGGTCCTCTAATCTAAATAGTCTTTCAGTTCATCATAAGCTTCAAATATCTGTGTGGTCTTGCCTATTTTCAATATTTCTCTCATCAGCCAAGAATTTTTTTCCTGGATAGCCTGTATTTTCTGGGGGAAGGTGCCATAGGGGCCTGTGATTTCTTGATATATATGACATAGTAGTTTATTTTTTAATTGTATCATATAATCTGTCACTCTTGTTCGTGAGATGGGCTGTGGTGTGCGAGGTTTATTAAATTCAATGTTCACTGTATCATTTAATACAAAAACTTCCTCTCTTGAATATCCTGCATCCATGAGACCCGTTAAAAATGCATTACACATTTCCCTATCTTTAAATGTGATACTTAAATTCATCAATAACTCATAGGGCTGAGAAAATTCTCCTAATTTAAGTCCTGTAAGCCACCAATGCTTGGCGCTTCTTTCAAAGATTATTTTTCCATTCTTTTTTAGAGAGCACGTCATCCACAATAACTCGTCATCGTTTGCACAATTATAGAAAGTACCATTAAACATACCAGGAATACTCAAGTCCGGACCATCCGTTGTATATATGCCTACTTCACAGCCCGTAGCTAGAGCATATTGCCCTTTCCAGAATTCTACGAGCCATCTCTTCCCTCCATATTCAAAATAAATGGGCTCGCAGTCCATAATTATACTTACAGATGCTGCTGCTTCATCATAGAGTCGGCAATAGCCCATATTTCTCTGCCAGGAATTTATACTCGAATAGAATATGTCCTGTTGTGGGTCAAAAGCATATCCTGCACGCTCAATTGCTATATCTATTTCTTCAATACCTGTAATCTTATTACCTGTAGAAAATGCTCCATGCATAAGAATTCACCTCCTGGAGATTGCTTTATACCATAATATTCTCTATAAAGAGATTTTGTTAAAAAGGCGCCTCTAGATTAGGTGGGGTTCTTATTGCTCATTGTATATTTGCCAACGGGATGTTTCTTTTTTCTATAGGTGTGAAACAATGACCTCCAAATTACCCGTTAGTATTAATGGACCGTAATGAGAGGGAACTATAAAATGATCACCCTTTTTAATATCAATTCCTCCAATGCTCCCTGATCCTTTTAAAACATTTATAATTTTGAATGTATCATTGTGATCGAAAGTTACTCCCCCATCTATGTTTAATCTGTATACAGAAAAGTATTCCTCACCTACCAGATGCTCTTTAAACCCATTTTCAAATTCTTGAGTAAGCCTAATTATTTCGTAATCCTTATGGGGTACAGTAGCTACCTCAATGCTTTTGCTAATATGTAGCTCTCTAGGTTTGCCATTCTGCAAACGATTATAATCGTATACTCTATAGGTTATGTCACTAGATTGTTGTATTTCTAAAATCAACGTTCCTTTTCCAATTGCATGAATAGTACCTGCTGGGATATAGAAAAAGTCTCCAGGCTTTATAGGAACTTTTCTGAGTAAGCCATTCCAATCCCCTTGACTTATCATGTCTTCCATTTCTTTTTTACTCTTAGCATAATGTCCTAAAATTAACTCTGCCCCTTCATCACAGTCGATAATATACCAGCATTCTGTTTTTCCAAATTCACCATTTTCATAGTCATGGGCATAAAGATCATCAGGATGCACTTGCACACTTAGGTCATCCTTGGCGTCAATTATTTTTGTTAGCAAAGGGAATCTATTCCCTTCTACATTGCCAAAAATGCATCTTTGATTTTCCCATAACCAGCTTAATGTCTTATCTTTATGTTCACCATTTATAACTCTACAGTCCCCATTTGGGTGGGCACTTACCGTCCAGCATTCACCTATATTTTCACTCTCGATATGATAATCAAAATAAGTTTTAAGTCTATTTCCTCCCCAAATTTTTTCATGATAAACTCTATCAAAAAATAATATTTCCATGGCTCTCCCCCTCTCTTCATGCTTTTTTTATTAATAATCATTCCATCATGAAAATATGCCCGCTACATTTAGATATACACCCCTCGTCCGTTGGTACAAAGAAAGGAATGAAAGTTATCCCAACTTCATTCCTTTCTTTAAATGTACATTTTATAAAATTTGATGAGCTAATATTAAAGCACCAGTAATTCCTGCATTATTTCCTAATGCAGGTGTTACTATATATGAATCTAAATCTGGTGTTTCAACATAATTTGCCAATAATAATGAAAACTCGTCCTTCACCAAATCGATCATTCCAGGCTGATCCATGACACCGCCCCCTAATATAATCTTTTCTGGTCTTAATATTAGGGTATAGTTCACTAGGGCTTGGGCCAAATAATATGCAATAATCCTCCAAATTTTATGGTTAGTGTCCAAGTTCTGCGCTTTTATCCCGTATCTTTTTTCAATGGATGGCCCAGCTGCAAGTCCTTCAAGACAGTTTTTATGATAAGGACATACTCCTTCAAAGTCATCTTCAGGATGATTTCTAATGATGATATGACCCATTTCCGTATGCCCAAATCCCTCTATAATTCTTCCATTTAAGATTGCACCCCCGCCTATTCCAGTGCCTACAGTTAGATAAATACAGCTAGTATTATCTAACGCAATTCCAACTTCATATTCTCCTAAGCAAGCTGCATTTACATCCGTCGTCCATCCAATTGGTATGCTGTAATGTTTTTTCATCTCACCAAGAAAATTGAAGTTTCTCCAGTTAGGTTTAGGGGTGGAAGTAATATAGCCATATTTTTTTGAGTTTTTATTTGTATCAATAGGTCCAAAAGAACCTATTCCCATAGCATTTAGATTGGTATATGTATCAAAGAAGTTAAAAATTTTTTGTAAAGTTTCCTCAGGGTATGTCGTAGGAATAGAAATCTTGTCAACTATGTTAAACTTTTCATCTCCCACTGCACAAACAAATTTTGTGCCACCCGCTTCAATAGCACCTAACACCTTCATCACGCTCCACTTAAAACAATTTATATCAGGGCAGCTACCACAGCCCCATAATCTCCAATTCTTTCACCTAATTGTGCAGGAACTATTTTAACTACTTTTCTGGAGTTCTCTAATGCTTGAAGTTCAATTTCTTTATACATTTCTTCATTTAAAAATTTTCCTGCCCGTACATATATACTACCTACTATGATTATTTCGGGATTTAGAATGTCTATGAGTATGGATAAACCCCTACCAAAATACTTACCTGAAATACTGAATACATCCAATGCATCTCTGTTACCTGCTTCGGCTGATTCAGCAACATCCTTTGTTGTGATATCCTTGATTTCTGTTTTAACAAACGATGCCTTTATTCCTTGCTCTTTCAGCTCATATGCTTTAAACTTTGCTATTTGGGCAATTCCCCCGCCACTACAGAATCCTTCAAAACTTCCACTTTTTCCATACCCCATTGGCCCGTCATCTTCTAAAGGTATATGCCCTACTTCCCCGGCCATATTACTCGCACCAGTATATAATTTCCCGTTAAGAATCAATCCTGCACCTAACCCTGTTCCAAACGTAAGAAAAATTAAATTTTCATACCCTTTTCCTGCCCCATATCTCCATTCTGCTAAAGCACACGCATCAGCATCATTTTGAAGCTTTCCCCTAATACCTAGCTTTTCGTGAATATAATCTATGATGGGGACATGATCCCACCCCGGAAGGTTAGGTGGTGAAAGTATAATTCCATTTTGGCTATCAAGGGGCCCACCGCAGGAAATGCCGATTTTAAAGCTTTCATCCTTTTTACCATGTATTGTGAACATGTTCTTTCCTTCTGAGATTAAATGGTCCATCGTCTCCTTCCAGTTTCTTACGGTCTTCATTTCTCTTCTATCAAGAAAATGGATGCTGTCATTAGATACTTTTGCTAATATAACAGCTGACTTTGTTCCTCCTATGTCAAACCCTAAAACAATCATAAATCTCCCCCAAACATTTCATATTCGAGAGCTCTGCATATCGTATGGTACAAAGGAAGATGGTATTCCTGTACCATAAATGTCTCCCGGGCAGGAACGTTTAATAAAATATCACTTAATTCTTTAAGTTCTCCCCCGGTTTCTCCTGTGAGAGCAATCACGAATACACCTTTTGCCTTCGCTACCTTTGCAGCATAGCAAACATTCGGCGCATTTCCTGATGTGGATAATCCAATAAATACATCATTTTTCTCCCCATAGGCATAAACCTGTTGTGCATAACCCATATCAAAACCTACATCATTCCCGTAAGCTGTCAGAAATCCTGCCTGTGATACCAGGGACACTGCAGGTATTGCACCCTGAAGGCATCCTGTGATGTAGACGAAGTCTTTTTCATGGACACACCCTTTGAGTTTTCCTTTAAATTCTTCATCTATTGGCCTTTCTATATAAAATGCCTTCAACAGTTCTCCTACGATATGTTCACTATCTGCAGCGCTCCCACCATTTCCACAAACAAGTATTTTACCACCTAGGTTTAGCCTATGGACTACTTGATCTATTAACTCTCTCATATCCTTTTCCAGGTAGTTCATCATAGGATATTTTTCTTTAAACTCATTTAGAATAAATTCTGTTTTATTTTTCAAACTATCTCACCCTTATATATTAATGAGGTTACCTAAGTAACCTCATTAAATGAATATTCTCCTATAATGCACCTTTGTTGATCACAGAAACTCCTGTATCCACATAATCCTTATCAACTGTTTTTCCTTCAAGTACTTTTACAGCTGTCTTCATCCCTTCATATCCCATAACATCAGGGTTCTGTGACATTGTCGCTAAAATATGTCCTTCTTTAATAAGCTGCAATATCGTATCAGATTTATCAAAACCAACACCTATAACTTCTCCACCCGCTTCTTTGATTGCGTTTCCTGTTCCTACTGTTGATCCTTCATTTCCTCCAAATATACCAACAACGCCCTCAGTAATATAGTTAGCTGCTATATCTTTTGATTTTGCTGCATCTCCATCGCCGTACTGAGTTTGAAGAATTTCGAAGCCTGTTCCTTCAAAAGCTGCTCTGAATCCTTTTTCTCTTGCTACAGTTGATGCTGTGGATGCGTTTACATTGACTATACCAAGCTTACCGGATGTTACTCCCTTAGCTTCTAAAGCCTTAAGCATCTCAGCTCCTGCAGTCTTACCAGCAGCTTCGTTATCTGTAGCTAGCGTTTGTACTGCTGGAAAATCCGCAGGTGAGTCAACATATATGATTTTGATTCCTTCTGCTTCTGCCTCTTTAAGTGCTGCTGTTACTGCAGTTGGTCCATTTGCTGCAAGAAGTATTGCGTCTGCCCCACCAGCGATGGCATTGTTGATGCTTTCGATTTGCTTTGCATCATCTTTCACATCAGGAGCAAGCCATTTATAGTCTACATTACCAAGTTCCTCTGCAGCTTTTTTTGCTCCCCCATCAACAGTAACCCAGTGCTGATCCATCTGATCCATTGTAATCAGATACACCTGATATTTGTCTCCCCCGCTAACCTCGCCGCCTGCACCCGTATTACTCGAGCATCCTGCCACCGCAATCATAAGTGCTAAAATTAAAAATACTGCGATAAACTTTTTCATCATGCCAATCCCCCATTTTTTTTATTTTAAAGCGTTCGCTTTAATAACTTAAGTATGTTATGCATTGATTCTTGCTTTTATCTTTGCTTTGTTTTTATTAGCTCTTACAATAATATCAAGTAGAACAGATATGATAACGATGATACCTATGACAATATTTCTTATAGCTACAGGGGCACCGGCAAATTGAAGACCGTTCTGCAATACACCCCAGATGGATGCACCCACAATTGTTCCGAGCAGAATTCCTTGTCCGCCCAGGGTACTGACTCCACCTATGACTGACGCTGCTACTGCGTAAAGTTCATAGGTTGTTCCTGCATCCATGGTACCCATTCCACTGGTAGCTGTTATCACCAATCCTACCGTGGCAGAGCATATTGCACTTACGAGATACGCCTTGGTGACTGTACTTGATATATTCACCCCCGAAAGATGAGAAGCATGAATATTACTGCCTACTGCATAGATATGTCTTCCGGTTCTTGTTCTGCTGAGTATGAAATTAAACACCAACCAAATTCCAAGGGCGATCCATATGGTATTAAATAGTCCAAAGGTTTTTCCATAATAAAAGAAATTTCTAAACCCTTCAGCCCCTTCTCCTATAGAATCAGTATTATAATTATTGTTCACAATTTGTGCTATACCCCTTGCGATTGTCATTGTACCCAGCGTTGCTATAAAAGCTGGCAGCTTAGCTTTTGATATGAGCTGCCCATTTAATAATCCTATGGCAAGGGCTGATCCATACGCAACACCTACTGCAAGCCAGGGGTTCATACCCTTTGTCATAAGGGTAGCTGAAATCATACAACTCATTCCTACAACAGATCCTATAGATAAATCTATATTTCCTGTAATGAGTACATATGACTGTCCGATACCAATTAATATAATAGGTGCAATCTGCCTTAGTAAGTTAGAAATATTTCTACTAGAAAAAAAGGTAGGATTTAATATACCAAACACCATAATAAGTACCAAAAGTCCAATTGTTACTGTAACAACTTGCCCCATTCCTCTTTTAGAAAAGAATTTCACGAATTTACTCGTCTTTTTTCCTTTTTCCATGCTATAATCTCCCCCATTTCCCCTCAAGCTTCCATTCCTTCTTTAATCTTTATGTCAAATTTGGTGGCGTATTCAAGAATAATGTCCTGTGTAGCCCCTTTAATATCAAGCTCTTTCGTGATTCTTCCATCTGCCATCACTAATATTCTATCGCTGATACCAAGTACCTCTGGCATTTCAGATGAAACGAAAAGTACGCCTATCCCTTGACGTTTTAACTCATTCATGAGATTATAGATTTCGACCTTTGACGCGACGTCAATTCCTCTAGTAGGTTCATCAAATATGACAACCCTAGAATTTCTTACGAGCCATTTACCGACTACAACCTTCTGCTGATTACCACCCGAAAGGCTGTCTGCATCTACCTCTGCATTCGCTAACCTTATATCAAGATTCTCCACTGATCGTTTTGTTATTTCTTCCTCTTTTTTTCTATTCACAATACCTAGTCTATTGGCAATGATATCGAGATTAGGAAGAGCTATATTATCCCTTATACTAAGCTTTGTACATAGTCCATCTTTTTTTCTGTTTTCCGGTACAAGTACGATTCCAGACTTTATTGCGTCTATGGGCGTATTGATTGTGACTTCTACTCCGTCAATCATGATTTCTCCAGAGTCCTTAGGATCTGCCCCAAATAATGCTCTGGTGGTTTCTGTTCTTCCTGCACCCATTAGCCCTGCTATCCCAACTATTTCGCCCTCATAAAGGGAGAAACTAATATCTCTCACCATTTTTCCTGCATTTAAATTTTTTACTTCAAGGATTTTCTTTTCAATACTTCTATCTATTCGTGGAAATTTCTCAGTGATCTCTCTCCCCACCATATAAGATATAATCTCTCTAAGACTTGTATCTTTATAGTCCATGGAAGTTATATATTGTCCATCTCTTAGAATCATCACTCTATCCACGATATACTGAAGTTCTTCAAGTCTATGGGATATATATACGATTCCATGCCCCTCATTCTTCAATCTTTGAATAATGGCAAATAAATCATCAATTTCCTTAGATGTTAACGCTGACGTAGGCTCATCCATGATAAGTATTTTTGCCTTTGTAGATAGTGCTTTTGCGATTTCTACCATTTGCTGTTTAGATACAGATAGATCTCCAACAATTGTTTCAGGGTCAATATCAATGTTTAATCCGTCTAGAATCTTTCCAGCCTCATCAGCCATTTCTTTATCCGATAAAATGCCCTTCTTTGATATTTCTCTTCCTAGGAAAATATTTTGTGCAACTGTAAGATGATCACACATGTTCAATTCCTGATGAATAATTGCTATGCCGAGTTCCTGGGCTTTCACTGGATTCATATCACCGATGGCCTCACCGAATATTTTCATTGTACCTTTATCCCTTGCATATACACCGGATAATATTTTCATAAGTGTAGATTTACCTGCCCCGTTTTCTCCAAGGAGCGCAAGAACCTCTCCTGACTTTAGTGTGAAAGAAACATTATCGAGAGCCTTTACTCCCGGAAAGCCCTTGCAAACGTTTTCTAGTTCAACAATATAATTATCCATAAAAACCCCCTAACTCAGTTTCCCCCATGTCATTCTTTAAATTAATGATATCATAATTTAAAAATTAACATGGTAGGCATTCTTTTGAATTAGGGGGACATCTATTAGATGTTTACTTTTATTTAAGTTCTACATCATTCCTATCATAATTTCTTAAAAACTTTCCATCCTCCATGACTAAAAGTCTATCAGAAACAGTTAAAGTATCGGATATATTGACAGCAAGGATTATCACGGTGGTCCCTTTTTTCTTCAACTTATTTATGAGTTCTATGATTCTTCCCCTTAAATACATATCTGCATCAGAAAAGGGTTGCATGATAAAAACAACTTTCGGGCTAAATATATGTATTCTAAAATAGACTAAATCATATAATGATCTAGCATCGAGTCCTGTAAGATCCCTTGCGTCAACATTATTTCCTACGATCGATCTATATTCTTCCCGTATACTTCTTAGTATTTTTTTATTTATTATACTTTTATTCAGCTTACGATCTATCAGAAATGTTAAGTTTTCCAAATAGGACATATCATAAAACAGCGTTTTACGAACAGGGTTTTCAGGTATAAACACTACTTTATTTAACAATAAATTATTAGCATTCATAGGTTCGATATTATTGTTATCTAATAGAATTTCTCCACTTATGGGTTGACTAAATCCACTAAGTATTTCAACAATGTCCTGAATTCCTTTATTGTTAATATCAAGAATCGTGATGCATTCACTTCTCTTTACAGAAAAACTTATACCTTTAAGATTTTCTGTAACAAAGTTTCTGAATTCAAATATTCTTGAGTTTTTGCTTAGTTCATTTAATTCTGTACTACTATTAAAGGATATAATATAGGGTTTTAAAATTTCATCAGAGAAATTACTTTTGTCTATTACCTTTACAATCCTTCCATTCTCTAAAAGGCAGACTCTATCACATATTTTAAAAGCCTCCTCATGGTGATTGGCCATATAAAGAAAAGATATGCCTCGCTTCGTATAGTATATAATTAACTTTTGAAAATCAGAAAGTTCTTCAATACTTAAAAAGCTTGACAGCTCATTAAGTATTACTAATTGTGCTCCGCTCATCACTGCCTTAATAAGTTCAATAATTGTCTTTTCAAAGAGAGACAATTCAGATACATATTCGTGTGTCTCTATTTCTATTCCCAGCTGCTTTAGCAATTCATCGGTTTTTACTTTTAACTTTTTTTCATTGATAATGTAGTCATGAAAATTATGATTCAAAACGTTAATATTATCCGTTACCTTGAGATCTTCTACTAGTTTAGTCTCTTTATCTATTGAATAAACTTTGTTATTGGTCATATTGCTGTGCTCATAGTAATTTACCAGTCTCTCATTAAAATATATTCTTCCAAAACTGATGGATATATTTTGGGATATAAGTTCTATAAGCTGCCTTTTTCCATGATTATTCAGGGGTATTAAACCCATGATTTCCCCTTTAAAAACATGGAAGTTTATATTGTCGAGGTACGTAATACCCTCTATCTTTCTTGTTACACTCTCAATCCTTAGTATTTCTTCTCTCATGGTCCCATCCTCATATTTCAACCCCTAAAAGTTTTAATTCATTATAAAAGGTATCGTTATTTCAACATCGGTTCCAGCCCCTACTTTGCTATATACATAAATCCCATATTCATCTCCAAAAATAAGCTTAATGCGATTGTTTACATTCAGTAACGCTATGCCGCCTTTATTTTTCTCTTCTTTCATATGTTCAAGGGACGCACCCCTAAGCTTTTTATTCAACTTTCTAACCCTTTCTTCTTCTATGCCTAACCCATTATCAGATATTGTGACAATAAGCCTTTTACTTGTTGCAATAACTTTCAATGTCAATATGCCTATTCCCATCTTTCGTTCTACCCCGTGAAAAATCGCATTTTCAAAAATAGGCTGCAAGGTAAGCTTTGGTATTCTTGCTTTAAGGATCTCTTTATCAGTATCAGCTTGGAACTCGATACTAAAATCTAGTTTCTCACCAAACCTGAATTTTTGTATTTTATAATAGTTCTCTACATTTGTTATTTCATCTTCAAGGCTTACAAGCTTATCCACATTTGATATTGTATATCTAAAAAAAGTTGACAGGGCTTCTGTCATATTGGCAATGCTATCTACACCTTCAATTAAAGCCTCACTCCTTATCCCTTCCAGGGTATTATATAGAAAGTGTGGATTAATCTGATTTTGCAGAGCTAAATATTCGGCATGCTTCTTGGAACTTTCTATAAGCTCTTTTGTATCAATAATCTCTTTAAACTTTTGAAAGGCCAGTAGTGATTCATAACTAAAGGGTACTCGAAGGTTAAAAACCCCTTTAAAAATGTATCCTTCGTGAAAGAGTCTTAGGACCTTGTTGCTTTCTTTGTAGGGTCTGTATATCCATTCATAGGAAAGATATAAAACTCCAGCTATGAACAATGTATATATGAATAAAAAAATATATGTTCTCTGGCTTATAGCATTCGATATCAAGTGTAAAAAAGCTGCGAGAAGCATGCTAGTCATAATGATGAGAACAATGAAAATTCTATCAAATAAGTAAAGCTCTTTTTTATCCTTCATCCCATTCTCCTATGCAAATATTTTTCTATATTCATTAGGTTTTAAGCCTGTGTATTTGATAAATGATTTGGTAAAGTATTTGACATCATTATATCCCACCATCAGGCAGACATCCTGTATCCTTAGATCAGAGTCTTTTAATAAATCTTTGGCCTTCTCAATCCTAATCTTAGAAAGATACTCAATAAAAGAAGTTCCAGTTTCTTTTTTAAAAAGACTGCTAAAGTAGCTTGGGTTGAATCCTATATATGCCCCTAAATCCTCTAAAGTAATATTTTTCATGTAATTCTCTTCTATATATTTTTTTGCTAGTTTTATTTGTTTAAGATTATTATGGGATTTATCTGTGTTTAAAATGATCAAGGAAGAAGTAATGTGCTTTAGCAGCTCATCAAACAAACAATCTGCAGAATGACAATTATCTATTTGATTGCTGAGTCTTTGATAATCCTCAGGAGCATGATCAATCTTCATCGTATTACTTTTCATCGTTATGTAATAAATATTTCCGATCTCATTGATCATTTTCTTTAATTCAGTACCCCTTATATTTTGAGAGGTTATATCCTTTTTAAAACTAAGTATGATTCTCTTCACTTCATCAATATCTAGTAATTCGACAGCTTTGATAAGCTTTTTGGAAACATTATAGAAAATATTTTCTATTTCAGCCTTATCCCTTTCGCTCCCATCTATCTCGATGATCTTTCCTGTCCCTTTTAGTATCCTATCTTCTATTAATAGTTGTGCTGATTTAAATGATTCTGTAATATCTCTTAAATCTTCCACTTCTTCTCCAAATGCAGCCGTGATTTCAATCTTCCCAATAGTAGAAATCCTTTGATTAAAAAATTCTAAAACTTTTAAAAAGATTCCTTGAATTTGCTTTTTCTCATGTTGATTGTAATTGATCACAATATATACATTGTTTTTGCTGCGAATAATGTCTAATTCATAAGTAATATTTTGTAATTTTGGTTTAATCATATCTACGATTTCATCTATTATTTTTTTTATGTTACTTGAACAATCTTTACCCATATCATCAATCTTTAGAATAACTATACTAAAAATTCCCTCTTGAAAATTGAAATGATAATTCTCATTGACCTCCCTCAAGGTATATTCTTTAAAGCTTTCTGAATTGAATACCATGAGATTGTTTAAGAAGGCCTCCCTGATCTTATTTGCATCATTTTTCAGTATCAATCCATACTCTTTCTCTAAAGTAATCTGTCCCTTTTTCTTTTTTATGGATGTCTCTACTTTGAGCAGCGCTTTCAGTAAGTCGTCTTTATTTATAGGTTTGAGCAGATAGTCTTTTACCCCAAAATCTATTGCTTTCTTGGCATATTCAAATTGTCCGTATCCACTTATGATAATAAACTCCAAATCGCTATTCATTTTTTTGGCTTTCTCTATCATTTCTAGTCCATCATAACCAGGCATTCTAATGTCAGTAATAACTATGTCTGGGTTCTCTCTTTCAATAAGTTCAAGGGCTTCGATCCCATTACTGGCAGTGCCTGCTATAACCATACCTATCTGATCCCAATCTATAAGTTTAATGATAAGTTTGCATATCCGAGTTTCATCATCTGCTATTACTACTCTAATCATATACTTCAACTCCTATTATAAATTTTCACTTCATGGCAGTTGTATTGTATTTATTTTAGGCGTTTTTTTGTATCCGCTTATTTGCAACGTGAGCGAAAGTGTCATTGATAAAACATTCTATATATTTGTACATTTTCCTTTCATTTTGTTCTAAATAAAAAAATAGAGCCTATTTCTAGGCCCCAAGACTGTGGGTATGTAAAAACTAAAATTTCTATGGCAATAAAAAGAGCGTCTCCGACGCGTTAAAAAAATCCTATCGAAAACCCACTTCTTAACAACGCCTTTTAATTATCTTGATATGTCTACATTTTTCTGGTATAAAATATCTTGGTGATACTTATGGGCAATAAATCATTTAAG
>CALECF010000231.1 GCA_937948705.1 uncultured Anaerosolibacter sp.
AAGATAACATACCACTGATTGTAGATTGGAGATCGCCCATTGCCAATGTATATTATGAGGGGCGATTGGGGGAGGTGTCCTATAGGACAGAAACGGATGTAGAAGAGGGAGAGTTGTCCCTAAAGAGGCAGTTTACCATTGAAAATGGAGAACTAGAAAACATATTAGATATTGATATAACCACAACGGATACGTTTCTCCAAGCTTCTTTGGATGCCCATGCTGAGAAAAAGTTAAAAGATATCGCCTCCACGATTCAGGGAGAGCAAAATCGTGTAATTCGAGCAGATATGGACAGACCTTTGATTGTTCAAGGGGTAGCGGGTAGTGGGAAGACGACCATAGCCCTTCATAGAATTGCATACTTTATTTATACCTATGGAGAAAGCTTTGATCCTGATAATTTCATGATTATTGCACCCAATAGGCTGTTTATTAATTATATTTCAGAAGTATTGCCGGAACTTGGGGTTGAACAGGTCAAACAAACAACCTTTATTGATTTTATGGAAGAGATTATAGGAATCAAATATAAGTTAATCAATCCTGATGGGAAGCTAATATCCTTTATTCATAATCAGAATGACAATGAAAGTCTCAAGAACAGTGGACTTGTTCAGTGGGCAGCAGCTTTTAAAGGTTCCTTGGATTTTAAAGATATGATAGATTGCTATGTGGATGATTTGGCAGAGGGATTTGCGCCTAAAGAGGACTTTCAGTTAGGAGATCAGATATTTTTTACAGCGGAAGAAATTAGGAGATGGTTTGTTGAAGAATACAGATATCTCCCTTTATATAAACGAACCGGTGAGATTAAGAAGAGCTTATCAAACAAGCTGAAGCGTGAGAAAAATCAGATTTTGAAGGACATGGAAGCTCATTATGATAAACAAATAGACTATATACGGCGCTATGAGGAAGAATCAGAAGAAAGGCGACTGAAGCTTGTAGCCCTTATAGATGAGAGAGACCAGAAACTCCACTCCACGAAAAATGCGATAAAGACCCTAGTAAACAAGTACCTTACCAAATTTCCCAAAAAGGAACTACTGTACTATTATAATGAAATTGTAACCATAGAAAAAACCATAGAACGTTATTCAGCTAAAAAGATAGAAGAGGAGAAGATCAAATACCTCTGCAGTTATTCTAAAGGGCTATTAGATCAAAAGAAGATTGAGTTAGAAGACTTGGCACCCCTTGCATATTTAAAGCATAGGATCTTTGGTTTTGAGAAAAAAATCACTGTGAATAGTGTGGTAATAGATGAAGCTCAAGATTTCAGCTTATTTCAATTCTACGCATTAAGAAAGATACTCAATACTGATATGTTCACATTGCTGGGCGATTTGTCCCAAGGAATTCATTCCTATAGGGCCATAGACAATTGGAGTGAGGTATTAGATTATGTTTTCACCAAAAGAAAAAACAACTATATGACATTAGAACAAAGCTATAGAACAACCATTGAGATTATGAATCTAGCAAATGAAATCATTAAACAATATGACAATCCCAATATTGTTTTGGCGAAGCCTGTAATTCGTCATGGTAAGAAGCCGGAAGTAAAAGCTTTTGAGTCATCCCATGAACTTGTTGAACGACTAGAAGGTCAAGTGCAGGCTTTGGAAAAGGAAGGCTTTCGGTCTATTGCCCTCATCTGTAAAACGATGGATGAATGCTTGAAAGTAAAAAAATATTTAGATAAGAACAAGAAGGTTCAAGTGCATTTGCTCAAGGGGGAAGATGAGAGTTATGAAGCCGGCGTTGTCGTTGTGCCTTCCTATCTGGTAAAGGGTCTCGAATTTGATGCGGTATTGATTGTAAATCTTGAAGAGAAATATCTTGATCAGGGGTTGGATATCAAGCTTCTATATGTAGCCATGACTAGACCAATGCATAGGTTGTGTGTTTTTTATATGAAGGATACAATGCCTCTTTTGGAGAAACTCGGTTCAGAATTCTACGGGTAACTTGGTTATAGCATGGGAACTTGCGCCCCCATATCATTGATTTAAGGGGAGGATGTCTAGTTACATGGTGAACTTAAGTCGTTGTATAGTAAGGCATGGGAGTGTTTTGGAATAAATTACATGTAGACAGTCATTCTATATATGTGGTAGGATGGTTCTTGTCGCTTCAAACATAAGCCGACATATTCCAGCACAGCTGACTTTTCATTAAGGTGTTCTATGTTTAATCTGTGGATGGATTACCAAATATGGAGGGGTGTCCGAGTGGTTTAAGGAGCTGGTCTTGAAAACCAGTGACTTCGAAAGGGGCCGTGGGTTCGAATCCCACCCTCTCCGCCAATATAAAATATTGGGCCTTTAGCTCAGTTGGTTAGAGCGTCCGGCTCATAACCGGTAGGTCCGGGGTTCGAGTCCCTGAAGGCCCACCAATTATACAACAAACATATCGGGGTGTAGCGCAGTTTGGTAGCGCATCTGGTTTGGGACCAGAGGGCCGCGGGTTCAAATCCTGCCACCCCGACCATTACTTGCCCAAATAGCTCAGTCGGTAGAGCAGAGGACTGAAAATCCTCGTGTCGCTGGTTCGATTCCGGCTTTGGGCACCATTAAGTACATAGCAAGAATTAAATCTTGTTATAAGTAGCCTAGGAAGCATGGCAGAAAAAGGAAAATAAACCTTTTAAAACACGCTTGACAGCCTACTGAAACCTATGGTATATTAGTCAGTGTCACGATATTGAGGTGACGCAAACCAATTTGGTCTTTGAAAACTACACAGTGTAAGAATTAAGCCAGCATATAATACGCTTAGCGTAAAGTAATACATTTTTTTTATTGAGAGTTTGATCCTGGCTCAGGATGAACGCTGGCGGCGTGCCTAACACATGCAAG
>CALECF010000232.1 GCA_937948705.1 uncultured Anaerosolibacter sp.
ATTACGCTCTGCTTCTTCAGATACAATCTTTACATAAGCCTTTGCAATATTGATTCCATCTGTTTCCATCTGACTCAGCATTGTTTTAGACTGGTTATTAATTAGTAATGCTGTAATACCACCTGTAGAAATTGTTATAGCAATAACTATTACCATCATTATTCGCGTTCTAATCGACATCTCCGATAGCTTTTTCACTCATTTGCCCCCTTAAATACTCATAATGTTTACTTTTTGAATCATTCTTCCTAAGTTACTACTAAGCAATGTTGGATGTCCAAACCTAAACTGTTAATCCATCCCAATAATATAACCAAACATGTTTCTTCATTGTTCACTGGTTGTTTGGTCAACATGTCTCACTTTTATTGTGGGAACAATTATTTGATTGAACTTATTTTTTTACGGTTTAAAGACCTAGGATAAAATCATATCATTTATTGTCGTTGTTTTTTGTCGGATTTTGTCGGTTTCAGTAGGTCTTTTTTGACCCAGATACCTAATGCTATGTAGTTTGTCCGCTTCTTTAGGGGGGAGCTTGTTACACTATCCACCAAAAATATATTCCATTTGATCTTATTACTGGGACAGTTCCTTGATTACTAGCTATAGAATTTAAAAAACAGCCAGAAGTCGATATTTCTGGCTGTTTTTTAAAGATATATTGTATTACATTTTATGGCTTGAACACAACAACTAAAAACATTTTAAACTGCTCTTTTGCAAGGAGCGCATGGGGAATTCCCGCGGGCATGACTATGACATCGCCCTTTTTGGCTTGGAATACCTCTTCACCAATTGTAATTTTTGCCTCTCCATCAAGTATATGTACCATGGCATCTCCACTTGAAGAATGGGAGCTAATCTCTTCTCCCTTATCAAAAGCAAATAGGGTTATGCTTAGATTCTTCCCTTGCGCCAAGGTTCTGCTAATCACCTGTCCTTCTTGATAATTCACTAAAGATTCCATTTCCATTGCCTTTGAAAATTCTATGTTCTTGATCATTTGTTCCATAATACGCCTCCTCCATTCATAATATTCTTTGTATGTATAACGATAACAGATACCAACGAATCATTCTGTAACAATTGTCACATTTTTGATTCCTATTGCTTATTTTTAAAACTTTTTGCATAGATCACCCATATTTCTACAATGTCCGTCTCCATCATGCTGCACTTGTCTTCTATACGTAATCTACTATATAGTTTTTACCCAATCAAGATGATTGTATTCCATTGGCCTTATAAATTCCTATTCTTTCCGGTATCATATCTTAAGAATAGATATCAGAAAACTCCATTTTTATCCTCTCAACATTTGTTTGACTAGCAACAGCAACTTCGTTACATACACTGTCATCTTTCTTTATCAACTTAATTGGCAATTCAATAATAAATTCACTGCCAAGTCCTAATTCACTTTTCACTGATATGTTGCCATCATGCATTTCGACAAAGGCTTTGACAAGAGAAAGTCCGATACCGCTCCCTTCAGCTCTTCTATTATATAGAGGATCTACCTGTCTAAAACGCTCAAATATTATTTCTGACATTTCTTTGGGTATTCCACTTCCCGTATCTTTTACTGAAATAACAACTCGGTCTTCTCTATCCAACATATTTACATAGATTATGCCCTTTGGCTCTGAAAATTTAATAGCATTGGACAATAGATTCAGCATGATTCTCTCAATCTTATCCACATCACACATAATAAACCGTTCTTCCGTTTCTGTATCAAATACAATATCCATTCCTTTACTCTGTATATATCCACTTACAGATTGGACTATTTCTTCTACTAGATTGACGATATTATAGTTGCTAGGCTTCATTTTCATAAAACCTGAATCCACCCGGGTAATATCAATGAGGTTATTTATCAATCTTAATAATCTATAACAGTTTTGCCTCATAATACCAATATGCTTAATTAACGAACTGAGCTTATTACTATAATCACAAGTGTTATCATTGTAGTTCCTATCTAGAAGTTGTATACAGCCTAAGATAATATTGAGTGGTGTCTTCAGCTCATGTGATATATTCGAAAAGAACTCTGTTTTCATCGCATCATATTCTTCAGCTTGTCTTAATAATTGTGTTTCCTCTTCAATTTGCCTTTGTAGATCTTGTGTTCTACATTTCTCAGTGATATCTTTAAAATTCCATACTCTACCAGTAATGATATCTCTTTGTTGAAGGGTATGGGTGTTATACTCTAAGACCCTTCCATCTTTCAAGTAGGCTTTATCAGAAATACAATCTATTGACATATATGCAGTGTCCAGATCTTTTATAAATGCATCTGGATTATGAAACAAGTCAATGGCTAGACGTCTTAGACATATACCATCTTTTTCTTCTATATGTGCTTCACTTATCTCAAACATCTTATTAAAACCGCTATTTACATAAATAGTCTGCTTCATTTTACCTTTTACAATAACACCCTCTGTAGTTGATCCTAATATCCCCTGGATAATTTCTCTTTCTTCCTCCAAACTAAGCTCCGCTTGATTTCGACGATCTATTTCTGCATTAAGGACACGGTTCATGTCTGTTAGTTCTTTTGTTTTGTCAAATAAGCTTTTATTTGATCTACTTAAATCTTCATAAGGTGCATGGAGGCTTGTTTCAACAAGAGATTTATAAATCATATAAAAAGAAATTACTTTTAAGATATGACCTATTGTAAAAATATTATTATTTACCCCATTCATCATAGTAAACGGAATTCCTGAAGCAAAGGATACAATCAAAAAGAGCAACATATACGAATATCTCTTTACTTCAATATGTTCTTTTCTTCTTATTAATAAGTAGAATGATATCATAACAAGTACCGATGCCACGTATTCGCTTACATCCTTGAAGCGTGTAAAACCAGATTCTTCCGTATGACATAGGGGAAAACTGCGCCAATAAAATATTGAAAGTAATAAAATTATTGTACTTATTGGATATAAGTATTTGATCATGCCGATCTTATATCTTTTTTCACGTTGCATTAATATACAAGCAATGACCATGGATATACCTTCCAAATATCTTGCAGCAATCCACAACTGAACAGAAATATTTAGGCTAGTGTCGGGTAAAAGTTCTAAGCCTGGAAAAGTGATAGCATGCAGAAATAGAAAAAAACCAGTAAACCCATATGTCATACCTAAAAAAACTCCAAATTGTTCTGTACTAAACCGATGGGTATTCAAAGCTACCACTACCATTCCAAAGGCAATAAAAACACAAATCAGCTCTATTACAGTATGAAATAATAAAAAGTTTCTTGTCTCTAAATAAATACTCCCTAAAACGAAAACAATTAATATTGCTAATTTGCCAAGTCTCATTTCGCTTTTTATAATTTCATTTAGCACGAATTCGCCTCCCAAGATAAGTAAATTCAAGAACAGTAAAATCTATCCATAAAAAAAGAGCTTATTGCTCTGTATAGTCTTTGGCTTATTCAATTGAAAGTAAGTACCAAGATGTCTACATAATTGTTTTGATACATCGCCCATAAGTTACTGCAGATACATCATCCATTAGCTACAATAAATATTTATAGTATTGTTATTCAAAATTATCTTTTAAAACAGTACTACTTACCAACATGTTGTTTATAATATTCTACGTGTTAAGGAGTTTTCCTTTGAAAAATTATGTTTTTTTAGAAATCGATATGCAACGATGCAATGAATCAAAAAAATAGCACGGGTTATTCGCCGATTTTCTCGAATAACCCGTGCCTTTGCATGCCTAGTGAAATAGATATTTTATATGTATTTACAGAATTTGTCTATCTGGCTACAGCTGCTTCATCCATATAGATTTCATGATAATCCTCATGTAAGACAGGTGCCTTCAAACTTAAGGATCGTTGTACATGTAAAATCCGCTGATTTTCTGATCCTCGAAATCGTAACAATAGATTTTTCTTCTCAAGAATAAAGGGGCCATCAATTAGCACATCGATATATTTTAGAAATTCTAACCAGCCTTCTTTATATTTATGGTTTGTTACATTGGTCAATTCCTCATAGGTATAACCCGTATAACACCAGACATCCAAACCTAGTTCCTTTGTATGCTTGGCAATCTCTAGACATTCTAATGGTTGTTCAAAGGGTTCTCCCCCACTAATAGTAATGCCACGATGCAACCTTAAAGTTTCTAATTCCAAAGCAATATCTTGGACATCCATGAGAAACCCACCATTGAAATCATGGGTAGATGGATTGTGACAACCTTTGCAATTATGCTTACAGCCCTGGGTCCAAATGACTGCCCTAAGACCTGGTCCGTCAACAATACTATCCCTCGTCATCTTGTGAGCCAATCGGACCAGCATTTTACCACATCCTTTATATGCTTTTAAAATTATGCTTCACTCTTTGTTTCACTTCTGCAAGCTTGGCATCATTGAAACGATCGATTGTTCCTACTAGATATCCTGTTATTCTCCGAATTCTTTCGAATTTTACCCCGTCCTCTTCTGTTCGACCACAGCCTGGGCAAACTTCTGCAATTACGCCATTGAATCCACAAACCGGATCCCGATCTACAGGGTGATTAATGCTGCCATATCCAACGGCGGCATCCTTCATAGCCCTCACAATTGTTTCAAAGGCTTCTAAGTTATCTGATGGCTTTCCATCCAACTCTATATATGTAATGTGACCCGCATTGGTTAAGGCATGATAGGGTGCCTCTAACTGTATTTTTTCAAAGGCGCCCAAGTGATGATACACAGGCACATGGAAAGAATTTGTATAATAATCCTTATCTGTAACCCCTGGAATCTCTCCGAATAATTTGCGATCTATCCGAGTAAATCTTCCAGATAACCCCTCAGCAGGTGTGGCAATTAACGAGAAATTAAGTTTGTATTTTTCTGCTATGGTATCCAACTTATCTCGCATTGACCTTACTATTTTTAACCCTAGTTCTTGAGCTTCTTGGCTTTCTCCATGATGCTTTCCTATTAAAGCCTTTAATGTTTCAGCCAATCCAATGAATCCAACCGTTAATGTGCCATGCTTTATGACTTCACTCAAATGGCTGTCCCAGTCTAATTTATCAGAATCTAGCCAAATTCCTTGACCCATCAAGAAAGGAAAGTTCTTCACTCGTTTACTCTGCTGCACCTTCATTCTCTCCATTAATTGATCAATGACTAGGTCAATCTTTTCATCCAGCGCTGAGAAAAAACCATCTATATCAGATTCGCCCTTTGTTACCGTACCATGCTGAATAGCCAGTCTTGGCAGGTTAATTGATGTGAAGGAGATATTTCCTCTACCCGTAACAACTTCTCTTTCCTTATCATAGACGTTTCCGATTACCCTGGTTCTACAACCCATGTAGGTGGCTTCTGTCTCAGGACGGCCAGGTACATAGTACTGAGCATTAAAAGGTGTATCTAAGAAGCTAAAGTTCGGGAACAATCTTTTTGCCGATACCCTACAGGATAATTTAAACAAATCATAATTTGGGTCTTCCGGATTATAGTTCACGCCCTCCTTCACCTTAAAAATCAGTATTGGAAATATTGCGGTTTCTCCATTACCCAAACCTGATTCTGTTGCCAGCAGTAGATTTCTAGAGACTGTTCTACCTTCTATGGATGTATCTGTACCAAAATTAATACTGCTAAAGGGTACTTGGGCACCCGCCCTGGAGTGCATCGTATTAAGATTATGTATAAAAGCTTCCATCGCTTGATAAGTTCTTCTATCTGTTTCTTTGAAGGCATATTTTTTCGCGAATTTATGTATTTTTACAGCTTGTTCTTTGAGGATAGCTAATTTATGAGTTAACACATCAATTTCCACATCCCCATAGGAAGGAGGGTTATCCATTGTAAATGGAAGATTAGAAATTTGTTGGGCTTCTTTGATAACCTCTTCTGCCAGCCGCTCTGGGCTTTCATCCTCTAGACCACAGTATAGTGCAATGGCCTTTGCCATATTGGATTTATAAAGTTTTTTGTAAGTCTTCTTTACCCCTAGTGCAAGTCCATAGTCGAAAAAGGGTATACTTTGTCCCCCGTGCTGGTCATTTTGATTGGATTGAATGGCTATAGCAGCTAATGCAGCATAACTCATAATATCCTGAGGCTCTCTTAAAAAGCCGTGACCTGTGGAGAATCCACCTTCAAACAAGTTGATAATATCGATTTGAGCACAGGTCAATGTGCCCATATTAAAGAAGTCAAGATCATGAATATGTATATCTCCATTTTCATGGGCAAAGACATGCTCCGGCTTTAGCATATGGGTTTTACAAAATTCCTTTGAAACAGCACTTCCATACTGAAGCATTGTGCCCATTGCAGTATTACCATCAATATTGGCATTTTCCCTTTTTTTGTTGCTCTCTGTAGCATCTTGTAGGGTAATTGCTTCGATGGTTTTCATCAATCTGGATTTTGACTCCCTGCTTCTTGTACGCTCTGCTCTATAGAGGATATAATTTTCACTGGTTTTTGCATGTCCTGTTTCAATCAATACCTTAATTACCGCATCCTGTACCTGCTCGACGGTAGGAATCTCTCCTATGAACTTTTTATTCAATAAAGCCATTACATTTTCCGTTAGCTTTTCAGCGATTTCATATTCAGCTTCCTTGTTTTCTTTCTGGGCTGTAACCTGCGCTGACTTAAAAATTGCCGCTGTAATTTTCTGAGGAACAAAGTTAATAATTCGTCCATCTCTTTTCTTAATTTTGTCTATCATTTCCAACTTCCTTCCTGCTATATATTGTGTATCGCTATAGTCCGCATACTATATATAGATCGTAAAGTAATAAAAAATACCCTTATGTATCTCAAAGGGTGAAATATTATGTACTCGTTTGTTCTATCTGAAGTAAATTTTAACAGAATAAGCAGGAATACTCAATAAGAAATTTAGCTCATAATTTATCATTAACTCCGATTTTTTTCTACTTATCTATCATTTATGATGTTATTCTTACCCATGGTAACTTTATCAATCATACGCCTACACACTGCTTAAACACAGGGTTTCGATTTAAAAAAATATATTCTAGGATAACAATTAGCAAAGTGTGTCCCTAAAACAACCCTTCTCCATATCTGTACACCCTGTTGTACTGAAAAATCAAGATATATGTAGTAATTCAGTATCAGTAATAGTATAATAATTTTCGAGAATACAATTTATTTGGAAAGTTATGGACATTATTTACTACAACCTAGAACGTCGAACCATCTTAACTCCGTTAAAGTGCTTTATATGCTCTGTATTTACGTTGAAAGGAGACTCATATGCTAGATCCATTGTTTGTTGATAAACTGAAAAAGACTGTGCTCTTTATGATTACATTCACCATACTCTTTGCACTTTTTTTCTCAACTCTTTCCTATACATTACCATTTGTCCTAGCATTCCTCATTGCCTTATGGACAAAACCACTTAACAAATATCTGCAAAGAAAATTCAAACTATCAAACCCTGTCTCTTCGGTTTTATCCACAACCCTTGTTTTTTCCTTGCTTGGATTTCTAATATCTGCAGTATTATATAAGATTACAAATGAGTCAAAACTACTTCTTACTAAGGTCCCTAATCTTGAAACGATTCGAGCCTATGTTGAAATATATATAAGCGAGCTCAGCATCTTCTTTGGTCAGCTAGATCCTGCTTTAGTTGAGAAAACATATCAGCAGCTAACAACTATGCTATCTGGAACCTTCGATATCACTGTCAGCATCTTAAATACCGTCATATCCTTCGTCATTGGACTACCTGTAGCCCTGATGATTGCGTTTATTACATTTCTTGCTACATATTTCTTTTCTAAGGATATGCCAAACATCGTTGAAAGGTTTTATTCTATTTTTTCTTTTCAAGGCAAGGACCAAATGCATAGCATCCTTAAAGAGGGTAGCATTATGATAGTGGGCTATTTTAAAGCATATTCTGCTGTAATATTTTTAACATTTCTTGAGACGTTAATTGGATTATCCATATTAGGAATAGACTATGCTTTAATCCTCAGCGTCGTATCAGCAATTATGGACGTACTTCCTATTCTGGGTATCAGTGCTGTCTATATCCCCCTTGCTATCTATCATTTTTATTTGGGTAATACCATTGTCGCCGTTGGACTTTTAATCCTCTATGTGATTATCACCGTAGCACGACAAATCATAGAACCAAAACTAGTATCTACGACTTTGGATATACATCCTGTCATGATACTAGCTGCTATTTTTATTGGTTTAAAAGCATATGGATTTATTGGAATGATTTTTCTAATTGCCCTTATGATGGCCTATAAGATATTAGCAAAAGTACGGATTTTATGATCACAGCGTTATTAATAAAAGCAGAAGAGGCCATCAAACTGATGGCTTCTTCTGCTTTTATCAATATATTCATCAGATCTCAAAAGCTCCAGACTCTATTTTGTATCATAAGCAACTCCACCTGCGTAATATATTATATTATTATAATCTTAATACTAAGGGGTTGTTTTCATGTCTGTTTGTAGATTCAAGAAAGCCTGTGATGCCCATAAAGATAGTTTCAAGAACTTTCCTGAGCACTTTGTTAAGCTCATTGAGGCACGCTACTGCCATGGTAATGAGACCAAATGTGCTCGGTATATGATTGGAAAACAATTGGGTCGCGATAAAATTCCTCCCACGCTAAAGCCTAACGATATACAAAAGGCTAAAAAAATCATCAAATAAATTTTATTATTCAGGGAGTGTCGAAAATAACTCTCTCTTTTTTATTTTATTGGCCTACTATCACGTATATAAATAAGCTCTTTTCAAAATTTGGTATCTTTAAAATATCTACAAGATAGAATCTATGGATTAGACCTACTCTACTTCATCATACCAATCGAAACAATCTTAATAAGATTGTGAAAGTTAATTACAGCCCCTACAGGAAACAGGTAAACATAGAAAATCTACTCTCCAACGCTAAGCCATTTTTCACCTGTAATCTTAATGGCTATTGCCCCTAGGGGAGCCGTTATCATGATAGATAGTACTGAGATAGCAAGAATAATATCTCCAGAGGGTATACCTGCCGCCAAAGGTACTGCGCCAATGGCTGCCTGAACCGTTGCCTTTGGTATATATGCAAAGACACAAAAGAATCGTTCCTTCCAGTTTAAGTTCGTTCCTGCAACAGACACCAATACGCCCATACTTCTACCAATAAGACCAATAGTAATAATAAGAAGCCCTATGAGTCCAGAATCCAGTGCTACATAGATATTTACTTGGGCACCAACAAGAACAAACAATAGCAACTCAGCAAATACCCATATCTTGTTAAACTTTTCTGCTAAACGGTTTGCTACTTTAGGCTGTTTCTCCAAGATGATAAATCCGATGGTCATTACCCCTAAAAGACTCGCTATAGGAATAATATCCTTTAATGCATCTTCTAGACTAGTGAGAACAATAGCAGTACTTAAGATCATGAGTGTCTTCTTCGTATCTCGAATATGAAAGCTTTGAAAAATAGTAACGATCCATGCCGCCATAACAATCCCAAGTATAATTCCTAAAACAATAGAAATAGGTATATCTAAGAACTTTCTTGCTACATTAATATTACTACTCCCATACAAACCGAGAAAAGTAGAAAACAGAGTGATTGCAAAAACATCATCGATGGAGGCTCCTGCCAATATAAGGGTGGGAATTCCCTTTTTTTGTCCCATCTTTCTTTCAATAAAGCCAAGCATCGATGGCACTACCACTGCCGGAGACACTGCCGCAATGATAAATCCTAACATACCAGCTTCAACCTTCGTTATTCCTAATAGATAACTGGCAGCAAATAGAATGGTGAAACCTTCAAACAACCCTGGAATACAGCTCATTTTCATTGCCGGTACCCCCACCTTATTAAGGGTTTCTTTTTTAATTCCTAAGCCAGCCCTAAGTAGTATTACAACAAGTGCTATTTTCCTTAGTTCTGAAGAAATATTAAGAATATCCTTTCCGATGAAATTCAACCCATAGGGACCAATCACAATTCCTAATATCAGCATGCCTAACAAACCAGGTAGTTTGAGCTTATCAAAAGCTTTGTTCGCTAACAATCCCAGTAGAATAATTACACTAAGACTAAGGGCCATACGGCTCCGCCTCCTCTTTAAAATATAGTCTTTCCTACGTTGCAGCATAAGTTGAAAAAAACTGCCAAAAACACAAAAAACCTACTAGGGCTAGTATAGTAGCCGAAGTAGGAGCCATTAATTGCACTTGATGCAATGATTAAAGGCGAGCTCCATCGCCTATGATTCTGTATCATAATTTTCCAACAATTTTTATTATACTACAAGTTCCAAATTGGTCAATAGTGTAAAAAAACTGTTTTAGAAAATAATTACTATTGAATTTTTTTCTTTTTTCAGCAAATAAAACATAGGTTGAATAGTATATAATGTTAATATCACTACCTATTTGAAAAGAGGTGAACATGATGCCTTCAGCTTCTATGGAATGGGCAAGATTAATTGAAGAGATCAAGGATATTCCTGAAATTTTCAAACATTGTCTTTCACAAATTTTAGGTGAAGCAGCTGCACTCCCATACTTAATTTATGCGCCACAGGATACATGGAGAAAACGAGTTATTTATGATAAATTACTCTTTATTCACAATAAACAAGCCTACATATTAGAAAACGTAGATGGCCGAATTGTAACTGTTTGTCATCCCTTTGAGCATATTATTAACATCGAACATGGAAAGATTCTATTGTATTCATGGATCAGGATTGAGTCTGTCATTGATAACAATATCATAAGCTCTATTGTTGAATATAATACGGTGCTGGAGCCTTTGTTTAAAGAAATCCTAGGTACTATACGTGATGCAATAGCAAATACGAAAGTGAATTTTATAGATACCCATGACAGCTTTTATAGCATCAAAGATCTAACCTGTAGGCTTGAAAATTATACAAGCACTAGTCTTTTACCTAATCAAAAAGTAATGGGTGCGATGTTCCAGCCTGCCCTTTACAAAAGTTCCTGGTTTATTTCAAAACAGATTCTGATCCCCAATCAATTAATCATACTTACCCATGAAGAATTCATTATTTATAAAGAAGAATTTGAAAAAGCGGATATACGAAAATTTGGCGGTGTATGGTTGTATCTTCCCGTGAATAAAATCCGAGAAATAGAATGTACCCCAGATACTTCTGCTAACCTTGTCGACCTATCTATTCGCTTGAATGGATCTAAAAGGATCACTCTCACATACCCTTTAAAACGAAGCGATGACGTCCGTGCCCTCATTTCCCATATGCATGCCCAAATGAGAACATAGGAACAACTAACATAGATACAGACCCTTTGCGGGGTCTGTATCTACTTTGCAAGCATCTTATTATATGTGTATAGAAGAATGGCTTGATGGTAGTGTTTTAACGCCATAGATAGGATGCCAGCAATAGCTGAATGATAAACTGCTTTCTATATTTTCTTAAGAATGTGATTCTAATCAAAGCTTAGATTTGTTTCTACATATATAATAAGATTAAACAATAAAGAGATAGGAGGACTTATTATGATAAAGAACTTTAAAGCAAGCGAAAAAATTGGAGATATCGTATCAAGATTTCCAAAAGCAAGTGAAATATTCAAAACATACAACATAGACTTTTGTTGTGGTGGTGATAGACCATTATCTCAGGCTATGGAGGAGCAAAATCTGAACCGAAGAGAAGTTTTAGATAAGCTTGAAGAAAAGTACGATGAGTTAAGAAATATGCAGCTTCAACAAATAGATTTTAGGAAACTATCCATGACTGATCTTATAGATCATATCATGAATACCCATCACGTCTTTGTCAAAACTGAACTACCTAGAATCGGTGACCTAATAGCTAAAATTTTAAGGGTTCATAGTGTCGAGCACGGTCAAGAGCTATTACAAGTACACCAATTATTTAGTAACCTACGAATGGAAATGGAACAACATTTGATTAAGGAAGAAGAAATCTTATTTCCCAAAATTAAAGAATATGAAAAAAATCCTAGTGATCAACTGTTAGCCGAAATTGTCTCCGTGATGGAAGAAACCGAAAATGAACATGATGGTGCAGGCGATTTGATAAAATCATTGAGAAAAGTAACAAACAGCTTTACAGCTCCAGGAAATAGCTGCGCCAGCTTTGTTTTAACCTACAAAAGACTTTTAGAGTTTGAATCAGATTTATTTCAACACATTCATTTAGAGAACAATATCCTCTTCCCTAGGTTAAAGAAATAATACACGAATCGGCTTACTTTGGTGAATACTAATTATATGTATGAATTACTCTAAGGAGGTTTTCCAATGAATATAAAAATTTTAGAGCACGTATGTTGAAGTGGTAGTGAAATGGAGCCCATCGTTGATGCGGCACTTTCTAAGCTAGGCTTAGCTGTTGATTTTGAAATCATAAGTGACGCCAGGGACATTGTGAAACATGGTGTTATGAACCCACCTGCTTTACTAGTGAATGGTACTGTCATAATTGCCGGTAGAATGCCCACCGTTGACGAAGTTGTTGAGGTAATTAAAGCATTCCAATCTCTATGACTTCAATCACATTATCGTAAAATTAGTTTAATAAGTATCATAAAATGAGAGAGCCACCTAGATTAGGTGATTCTCTCATTTTATGGTATTCCATGCTTACATTTGTTCTTTAATTTTACCATATAATTCTTCTGGACTCTCTGCTTGGATAAATTCATCATCCACTAAGGCAAAGGGTCCAACGGCACAGTCTCCACAATATCCGAGACATGGCTCTATCTCTACATTTATGCCTTCATTTTTTAGCTTTTCTGCAATCTCATCGGTACCATGACCAAAATTGTTTTCACAGAACTTTACTTCTGCCATATAAATGCACTCCTTCAATTCATTTTTTCTTCTTTATTATCTCAATTAGTTCATGAAAAGATACTAAATTAAAATCAACACCTGTCAGATCAAGCTCCTTCTCTATAGCTGCTTTTAACGCTGGCGAATACTTTATATCCCCAATGACTATGGCGCCAATGACTTTATTGTTATGAATGTAGACCTTGTGATAGACATTTTCTGCCGATCTATCCTCCAGCACAATATCCGTTGCTTTGTTATCTTCAATAACACCCATAGAAAATAAACATAAGTTAAAGGCACTTAAAGTTGTAACAGGAACAATATGCTTATATATTTCATTCTTACCTACCATATTGGATCCAGCTACTTTTCCATGTTCGATGGCAATATTCCATAGCCCATAAATTGCACCTTCGTATTCCGCCACATCTCCTGCTGCATATATACCTTCCATAGAAGTTCTCATCTTTTCATCAACGATAATGCCTTTATTGATCTTAATTGGTGTGTCTATCAAAAAACCTATATTTGGTCTTATGCCTACAGAATAAGTTATCATATCACAGCCTATCGTTTGTTCTTGTGCAGTTTTTATTCCTTCTACCTTATCCATACCCACAATTTCATTTAATTGGGTCCCTAGCATAACCTCTATGCCATGACTTCTTACGACTTTTTCTAATATCTTTGAAGCCTGCTCATCAAGCTGTCTTGGCATAAGTCGAGGTAATAATTCAACGAGACCTACCTTTTTGCCCATTTGAGAAAGTATCCATGCAGTTTCAAGCCCTTGAATTCCTCCACCAATATTTATGATTTTTTGTTCATGTTTTACCTTCTCTACTATATCCCATGCATCCCTTAGGGTTCTTAGGGTGCAAACACCAGGTATATCTATGCCAGGAACTGGGGGTTTAAAATTATAGGCACCCGATGCTATCAATAACTTTGTATAACCAAATGTATCTTCTGCAGATGTAGTAATGATTTTTTTACTGGTATCGACTGAGGCAACCTTAGTGTCTATATGCAGCTTAACATTCTTGGCCTCATACCATTCTTTCTTTTGAAGCAGAATTTTCTCTTCTTCTAAATTTCCAAGTAATCCTTTTGATAAGCGTACTCGATTGTATGGATAAAAAGGCTCCTCACCGAATAAATGGATTTCACTTTCTTGATCTATTTCCCTTATGGATTTAACTGCAGTAATAGCAGCGATTCCATTCCCAATAATAACTATCTTATCTTCCAAGTCTTTCACTCCTCTTAGATCGTTTATAGTGTTAGTGTTTTGCATTATTTGATATCCATACCCCATAAATTACTGGAAATCTTGAAATACCTTGGGTTGACCTGGATACTTGTTGTATTGCTCCAAAGTGCTTTGATGAATGAATAGAAGGACTAAGAAAGGACTAACATCTGCGTTAGTCCTTTTTGTTACACATCTATATATTATTCTGGACATAGGTATCTATACTTTTTATGCTATTCTCTAATTCTTGATCCACAATACTTGCTTCTTTTACATGGTGAATAAGTTGGGTATTTGTTTTTTGCAATAATTCCTCAACATTTCTAATATTATTTAAGACATCTTGAACATACTCTTTCTGTATAGCAATTGTACCAATTACGCTTGTAACCTCAGTTCCTATATATTCAATAGCTCCCAGTCCTTCATCTATTTTCTCAATTGCTTTTTTTGATATCATTGACCCTTCCATCATCGATTTTGCATTTTGCCCAGCCTTTCCCAAAACTTCTCGAGTTTCTATTTGGATATTATTGATTAGACTAGCGATATTCTTCGTACTTTCTGAAGTCACTTCAGCTAATTTTCTGACTTCCTCCGACACAACTGTAAATCCTTTACCTTGTTCCCCAGCACGGGCAGATTCAATGGCAGCATTTAGTGCTAGTAAGTTTGTTTTCTTCGCTATACTGGTAATGACCGAAACGATTTCACCTATCTCAGCAATTTTTTTGCTCAAGCTTTCTATACTACTATAAGTTTCCTGGGACTCAGCTTCTAATGATAGAATAATCTTAGCAATTTTTTCAACGGACTCTTTTCCCTCAGAAGACTTGTGGATTGTTTGTTCAGTTGTTTTCAGTAAATTGTTACTTTTTGCATTCAGCTCATCCATTGATTTGTTTGTTCTATTACTCAGATCAGATGCCTTTGATATCTCAATCTCTACCTGCTGAGCCAAATTTGCCAATACCCCATGTTCATCGTTTACACGATGATGCTGATTAATTGCAGTCTGTATTTGCCTATGTACGTTCTTCAAAGACTCCACATATTGATTTTCTGATTTGGCTTTTACCAATAAATTTTCTTTAGTTTGTAAGGATTGATCCGAACTATTTGGAACACTCTTTCTAAATAAATTTAACATTTTATTCCTGCCTTTCTAAATAAAAATTAGCATCATTTGTAAATAGCTTATAAAGTTTTTCTCCGTCTTCTGATCGCTTGCTTAGATTCATTATAAGAAATATCTAAGATTAAATATGTGATTAAAGTCAAGGGAGTATAAGATACTAATATTTTTCTGTAAAATAATAAACTCGCCAGCATCTATTTGACTGGCGAGTTTATTATTTTAACCATAAGTTCTACTATAAAATTCTAAATAATTATTTAAGCCAATGCACCTTCTGTACCTAATATCGCACCCATATCCGCTTCAACATTTGAGATTGGTGTAACATTGAAGTTGTCCACCAATACCTGCAATACATTTGGTGAGATAAATGCAGGCAATGAAGGCCCTAAATGAATATTTTTTATGTCTAAGGACAGCAGTGTTAGCAAAATACACACAGCCTTTTGCTCATACCAAGAAAGAATCATTGATAGAGGTAATTCATTCACGCTGCACTCAAATGCTTCAGCAAGGGCGCCAGCTACCTTTATCGCTGAATAGGCATCATTGCATTGTCCCATATCTAAAAGTCTTGGGAGACCAGCAACAGTACCAAACTCCATTTTATTAAATCTAAATTTTCCACATGCCAATGTTAGGATGATTGTATCCTGTGGTGCTTTTTCTGCAAATTCTGTATAGTAATTTCGT
>CALECF010000233.1 GCA_937948705.1 uncultured Anaerosolibacter sp.
TATCAATCTGCTGTCATGGCTAAAGACTATTTTTTTGAGGATAATCCGAATTCACCGATTAAGATTTATGTAGTGGATTCAAAGTGTATGAGCCATGGAAGTGGATGGTTGATTTTAAAAAGTGCAAGGCTGAGAGAGCAAGAAGCTAATTTTGAAGAACTCATAACTTTTAATGAGTCCTATAAAACAAATGTAAAACATTTCCTTTCTGTAGATGATTTAGATCATCTGATTAAAAGTGGAAGATTAACAAATGCCAGTGCGTTTATTGGTAAAATTCTAAAGCTGAAGCCCATCATGACAATGAAAAAAGGGAAAGGATCAATCGTAGCAAAAGAGAGAGGTCGGAAAAAAGTACTTGAGCATTATGTAAATGAGTTTCTTAAAAGAAATGATCCCCAAATGACGGATTTTATTATTATTGGCTATACATCAGATAGAACCTATGCTGAAAGCTTAAAAATAAAAATTCTTGAAGAAACCAAATTTACAGGAGACATATTTATTATGCAAATGGGCGTTGCAGTTGGCACCCACGTTGGATTAGGTGCAATTTCAATGTTTTTTATTGAAAAAAGCCATCAGAAAGACAGTTTATTAATCAATGAAATGCATGGTCTCATCGATAAAAAAAATGAATTTATAAAGAAGTTTACAAATCATACAAATTAAAAAATAGTAGACCAGTGATGATCTGGTCTACTATTTTTTAATTTGTATGATTAACTCTAGTAAGCTAATTCCCATCAGAGTAATCCAAAGGCTTCTGCGCCCTCTCATCATAAAACCTCCCATGAGCGTAAAATAGCGTAACAAAACATATATATGATCTTAGCTGTTAATTTATTACAATAATATGATGAAACTACATTTTATGGAACAAATAATAGGAATTATGCTAAGCATGTAGAGAACGATGTAAAAGAGACCTGTGGCAAGTAAAGTTGTACAGGTTTCTTTTTATTTTTCAGTTAGTTTACAAAAACAGGGGATGGCTGTTTTAAAACACTTAGGAATAGGAAATAGTAAGAGAGGTATAGGTTTCTCATATGAATAGAAAGGATGGTGAAAAGCATGACGAAACCCCAAGCGATTAGTGTAACAAAACCTATTGTTGAGGATTTGCCCACGGAAAAATTTGATGAATTGGAAGCATTTATCGATAACATGGAAACAACAAAAGGAGCTTTAATTGAAATTCTTCACAAGGCCCAGAATATTTTTGGATACCTCCCGCGAGATGTTCAGCTTTATGTGGCAAGAAAGTTAGGTATTCCAGGCGCAGAGGTTTATGGTGTTGTAAGCTTTTATTCCTACTTTACTACCAAGCCAGGAGGAAAACATACCTTAAGTGTCTGTATGGGAACAGCTTGTTTTGTTAGGGGAGCGGACAAAGTTATCGAAAAGTTTAAAGAAAAGCTGGGCGTAGAATCAAATGAAATTACAGAGGATGGACTTTTTTCATTGAAGGACGTTCGCTGCATTGGTGCATGTGGTTTAGCACCAGTAGTGACAGTAGGGGATAAAGTATATGGAAGGGTAAAAGAAGAGGACATAGACGATATCATCAAAGCATATCGCGGTTAGGAGGTATGAAAATGAAGGTTAAATCTTTAGAGGAATTAAGAAAAATCAGAGAAGCGCATCAAGATAAGGTAAGCTTACGAGATTATGGGGAAGTAACAGGAGATAAAATAGAAATATTAATCGGCATGGCAACCTGCGGCATTTCATCGGGAGCAAGAGAAACCTTAAATGCCTTTGTAGAGGAGCTCGCAAAAGAGAAGATAGAGAATATAAAAGTAGTACCTGTAGGATGTATTGGTTACTGCCATTCGGAACCCACGGTTCAAGTAAATGCCCCGGGGCACAAACCAGTACTATATGGAAAAGTAAAAGCAGATAAAGTACATGAGATCATTGAAAAACATATAAAAGGTGGAACACCAGTAGAAAGTTTGATAGTAGAAATTGATTTTGAAAGGGCATGATTCCACTTAAACGGATAGTACTTCGTAATAAAAAGGCTGCTAAATAAGCTTAATCTCAACAGCATGTTAAATGTAGTAAAGGAGGTTAGTCATGGCAAGAACGCGTACAAGTATTATGGTCTGTGGTGGTACAGGCTGTTTGGCTACTGAGAGTGACAAGGTATTGAAGAATCTAGAAGTAATCATTAAAGCCCGTGGATATGCAGAGGAAGTGCAGGTTGTCAGAACCGGTTGTTTTGGATTCTGCGAGCAAGGACCTATTGTAAAAATTGAACCGGATGATGTTTTCTATGTGAAGGTTGGTCCAAAGGATGCCAAAGATATCGTCGATGAACATATCGTAAAAGGTAGAAGGGTTGACCGGTTACTCTATGAAGAGCCAGTAGAAAAAGAGAAGATTAAAAAGCAAGAGGATATGCCCTTTTATAAAAAGCAGGTACGGGTTGCACTCAGAAATTGTGGTTTGATTAATCCAGAGGATATTTATGAATACATCGCCCTTGGTGGATATGAGGCATTGGGAAAAGCTGTCACTGAGATGACAAGGGATCACGTGATAGATATAGTGAAAAAGTCAGGTCTTCGAGGCCGAGGCGGTGGAGGATTCCCCACAGGACTAAAGTGGGAGATTACGAAAAAGAATGAGAGCAATGTAAAGTTTATTATCTGCAATGCAGATGAAGGCGATCCAGGAGCCTTTATGGATCGCAGTATCCTAGAGGGAGATCCTCACAGTGTACTGGAGGCAATGGCTATCGGTGCATATGCCATCGGGGCAGATAAGGGTATCATTTACATACGTGCGGAATATCCTCTTGCCATATCCAGGCTCAATACAGCACTGAAGCAGGCGAGAGAAATAGGATTACTAGGTAAAAATATTTTCGGATCAGATTTTAGTTTTGATATTGATTTGAAGTATGGTGCAGGAGCATTCGTATGCGGGGAGGAAACAGCACTGATTAACTCCTGTGAAGGAAAGCGGGGAGAGCCAAATTTTAAACCACCCTACCCAGCCGAAGAAGGATATTGGGGGCATCCAACCTGTGTGAACAATGTAGAAACCTTTGCAAATATTGCACCTATCATCATGAGAGGCGCTGAGTGGTTTGCTTCCATGGGAACAGAAAAGAGTAAAGGGACAAAAGTTTTTGCCCTTGCAGGTAAAATCAATAATGTAGGTTTGGTAGAGGTACCTATGGGCATCACCCTTCGAGAGATTATTTTTGATATAGGCGGAGGAATTCCCAAAGGAAAGAAATTTAAAGCAGTACAGACTGGAGGCCCTTCCGGAGGTGTAATTACCGAGGAAGGATTAGATACACCGATAGATTATGACAGTCTTCTGGAACGTGGCTCTATGATGGGTTCTGGTGGGATGATTGTTATGGACGAAGATGATAATATGGTAAATATCGCGAAATTCTATCTCGAATTTACCATGGATGAAGCTTGTGGACGATGCAACCCAGGGCGCATTGGTACCAAAAGACTTTTTGAATTTCTCCATAAGATAACCAGTGGAAAAGCAACCATGGCTGACATAGACGCCATGAAGCAATTGGCCTATATGGTAAAAGAGAGTTCCTTATGCGGCTTATGCCAAACGGCGCCAAATCCGATTATCAGTACAATGAAGCATTTCTGGGATGAGTATATGGCCTTTATCAAAGATGTAGACCATCCTCAAGGAGAAGGAAGGTATACACCAAAGAATAAGATCGGAATAAAATCTTGAGAATAAGTGAGGTGAAAACATGTCTGGAAGCGAAAAGAAGTATGAAGATAGAAAGAAAGTACAAATCATAATAAATGATCAAGAATTAACAGTTCCAGAGGGAATTACCATCTTAGAGGCAGCCCATGAAGTGGGTGTCAAAATTCCTACACTATGCCATCTGGATCTGCATGATCTACAACTGTACAATAAAACAGCTTCTTGTAGAGTCTGCATGGTTGAGCTTGTAGATGCCAGCGGGAATCGAAATCGGCTTGTGCCTTCCTGTGTAACAAGAGCAAGCGAAGGGATGGCCGTACGCACGGATACACTTCGTGCAATCAATGCGAGAAGAATGGCAGTAGAGCTACTTTTATCAAATCACCCAAATGAATGCTTTACCTGTCCTAAAAACTTAGAATGTGAGTTGCAATCCTTAGCAGAAGAACTAAATATACGTGAAATACGATGGGAAGGGGAACGGATGGATTATCCCAAGGATCTATCTAGTGATGCCATTGTAAAGGATTCTAACAAGTGTATTTACTGTAGACGGTGTGAAACTGGGTGTAATGTTGTACAAACCTGTGGGATCCTCTCCGGAATCGGAAGGGGATTTAATGCCTTTGTAGGTCCAGCCTTTAATATTCCTATGGTTGAATCTTCCTGCACCTATTGTGGTCAGTGTGTGCAGGTATGTCCTACTGCTGCGCTTACAGAGGTTTTTCATGTAGACAAGGTATGGGAAGCCCTAAATGATCCTGACAAGCATGTGATCGTCCAGACGGCCCCAGCTATCCGTGTGGCGCTGGGAGAGCTTTTTGGCATGGAGGCAGGAACGATTGTTACAGGGAAAATGGTAACCGCATTAAAGCGTATGGGGTTTCATGGGGTATTTGATACAAATTTCGGTGCTGATTTAACGATTATGGAGGAAGCATCAGAGCTAATTTATCGCCTTAAAAATAATAAAACCTTACCCATTCTTACAAACTGTTGCCCTGCTTGGGTAAAGTTTATTGAGCATCAGTTTCCAGAACTGCTCCATGTACCGTCAACCTGTAAGTCTCCTCATATTATGTTTGGAACCATTGCAAAAACATATTATGCTGAAAAAAATGGATTGGACCCTGACAATATTGTTGTGGTATCGGTCATGCCTTGTATTGCTAAAAAAGCTGAGGCAAAAAGGCCAGAGCTTACAAAGGATGAACATAATAATGTAGATATCGTAATTACGACAAGAGAGCTTGGAGCTATGATTAAAGAGGCGGGAATAGAATTTGATAGGCTGCCTGATAGCGAATTTGATCAACCCTTGGGAGAAACTACTGGCGCATCGGTGATATTTGGAACTGCAGGTGGTGTAATCGAAGCGGCGGTTCGTACAGCTTATGAATGGATGACAGGAGAAACTCTTGAAAATGTTGAATTTGAGCAGCTACGAGGAATGGAAGCCATCAGAAAAGCTACTGTTAAAATAGGAGATCAAGAGCTGAAGATTGGTATCGCCAGTGGATTGGGAAATGCCCGAGTCATTCTTGAAGAAATTCGCGAAGGAAAAGCAGACTATCATGCCATCGAAATTATGGCCTGCCCTGGTGGGTGTGTAGGCGGAGGTGGCCAGCCCTATCATCATGGGAATCACGAAATTGTTAAAAAGCGTAGAGAGGCGATCTACGAGGAAGATCGAAGAAAGAAAGTTCGAAAATCTCACGAAAATAAGGAGATATTAGAGCTATACAAAACATATTTAGGAGAACCCTTTGGAGAAGTGGCTCATCGATTGCTGCATACCCATTTTGAGGAAAGAGAAAGAATTTAGGAGATTTATCTTCAATAGAGTATTAAATGAAAAAAGCAAAATTTATTTTAAAAAACATGACAGATGGTTGTCATGTTTTTTACGTTATCATTAAAAAAAAATTTCAGATAATTGTACGCGTTATAAACACACTTGTACTCATATAAAATACAAAAATTATATAAATTTCATGATTTTGATTGCAATGTGCTTCGAAAAGCTATACAATGATAAGAAATTTACTTCACATTCTGCCTATAAAAGGTAGTGGTGTTACAATCGGAGGAATGAAAACATGCAAAAGATAAAGATTGGATTATTGGGATTTGGTACGGTAGGAAGTGGCGTTTGGAAGATTCTTCAGGAAAACAAAGAGATTATCGAGAAGAATTGTGGATACGAGGTAGAAGTTTCAAAAATACTCGTTCAAGATATGGTAAAAAAAAGAGAAGGGATTGAGCAGAAAGATATATTTACAAACAATCCTAAGGATATTTTAGAGGATCCCACAGTTGAAATCGTGATCGAAGTGATGGGTGGTATTGAGCCTGCAAGAGAGTATATTTTAGGCGCTATAGAAAATAAAAAACATGTTATTACTGCCAATAAAGCGCTTATTGCTTCCCATGGAGATCAATTGATCTCCGCTGCGAAGAAAGCACAGGTAGAACTATATTATGAGGCCAGTGTTGCTGGGGGTATACCGATAATTCATGCTATAAAAGAAAGCTTGTCAGCCAATAGAATCTACAATATCATGGGTATTTTAAACGGCACTACCAATTATATTTTGACGAAAATGACTGCTGAGAATATGGACTTCGAAACAGCTCTTAAGGAAGCACAGGAAAAGGGATATGCGGAAGCAGACCCTACCAGTGACGTAGAAGGACATGATGCAGTTTACAAGCTGACGATTTTAGCTAGGTTGGCGTTTGGTAGCTACGTTCATTTTGAAGATGTATATCGAGAAGGAATTACAAAGATCACACCGATTGATATTGAATATGCAAAAGAATTAGGATATGTGATCAAACTCCTTGCAATTGCTAAGGAAGAAAATGGAAAGATTGGGGTAAAGGTACATCCTACCTTTGTGCCTCATCAGCATCCGCTGGCTGCGGTAGGAGATGCCTTTAATGCGGTATTTATAAAAGGAAATGCGGTAGGAGATCTGATGTTTTATGGTAGAGGCGCAGGAGATCTTCCCACAGGGAGCGCTGTTGTTGGTGATATGATTAATATTATTAAAAAGAAAGACCTGCAAAAACCCCTTTATGAAAATGGATTTGATGAAAATGAAAAACGAGTTATTAGTATGGAAGAGAGTCAGTCAGAATACTATGTTCGTTTACTCGTTAAGGATGTTCCGGGTGTGTTTGGAAAAGTGGCAACAGAGTTTGGACGGCATAAGGTAAGCTTATCCTCTGTCATCCAAAAGGGTAGAGAAGAACCTTCTGTATCCCTAGTATTTATTACCCATGAGACTACTGAACAGGACGTACAGATGGCACTGAAGGATATTGTGAAGATTCCAGAAGTAATAAAGTTAGCCAATCTGATCCGTGTAGAAAAAATGAGTTAAGAAACTTTGGAGATCTTGTTTTATGTAGCGCGGATATATTTGAAGCACTAAACGAAGAATAAGGAAGAAAATAATAAAAATAGAAGGATCGTGACAGATCCTTCTATTTTTATTGCACGATTGAATCTGATATAATAGAGCATATTATCGTATTTTTAAAGTTTAAGTTAAAGTTCATGCTTAACATAAGCTTTATATAGAGATCATTGAAATGAGGTATAAGCTATGTTTATAATAGAACCTAAAGAAAAGCAAAATAAACCAATTAAAGTATGGCTGGAAGATGAAACACAAATTGAGGATGGATGTTTAAAGCAAGCCATTAATCTTTCGCAGCTGCCTTTTCTACACCAATGGGTGTGCCTGATGCCCGATACCCATGAAGGTTTTGGGATGCCTATCGGTGGGGTAGTTGCCCTTAAAGATACTATTATTCCTAATGCTGTAGGGGTGGACATCGGCTGTGGAATGGCTTTTGTCGCAACAAACATCCACAAATCAGCACTTAGTGAAAATGAATATAAACAGCTAGTAGGAGACATTATGAGAGATATCCCTACGGGTTTTGCACATCATAAGAAGAAACAGCCTTGTACTGTATTGGATAAAGCCGGAAGTAACTTTGATGGATATGTAAAGGAACTTGTAGATGAAATCGATAGAGGATACTATCAGCTAGGCACTTTAGGGGGAGGGAATCACTTTATCGAGATTCAAGAGGATGAAGATGGGTTTCTGGGAATTATGATCCATTCAGGAAGTCGGAATTTTGGATTCAAGATTGCGAACTACTTTAATCAGGTGGCAAAAAACTTGAATGAAAAGTGGAAATCCTCTGTGCCAAAGTCCTTTGACCTAGCTTATCTACCTACGGAGACAGTAGAAGGGAAGGCTTATACGCAATGGATGAATCTAGCCCTCGAATTTGCAAGGGAAAATCGCCAAAAAATGCTAGAGGTGGTAAAAAACAAGCTTGAGAAGAAGCTTCATTCTATTACTTTTCATGATGAGGTCAATGCCCATCACAATTACGCAGCCTTAGAAGAGCACCATGGAGAACAGCTTTGGATCCATCGTAAAGGTGCAATCCGTACCTTAAAGGGAGAATTAGGAATCATTCCGGGAGCCATGGGTAGTTTCTCATATATTGTTGAGGGATTAGGAAATCCAGAGACCTTTACCAGTTGTTCTCATGGTGCGGGAAGAAAAATGTCTAGATCTAAAGCAAAACAGGTCTATTCTGTAGACAAAACAATCTTAGATCTGAATCATCAAGGCATTGTGCTAGGAAAAACAAAAAAATCAGATATCAGTGATGAGTGTCGATGGGCTTATAAAGATATTGATTTTGTAATCTCTCAAGAATTAGATTTAATCCGTCCTGTGAAAAAACTAAAAACTCTTTGTGTGATCAAGGGATAAATAAATCCTCTGCATAGGACAATCTAGATACAGGAGTGAGGATTATCAATGGTTAACATAGATGAAATATGGTAGGTGTACACTATCCATTGGATATCGCTACCGGCGCAGTGTTTGGAGTTACTATTAGTATTATTACCTTTAGCTTAATATCCTAGATGAATTAAAAGAAAAACTCCTGATTTTACACAGGAGTTTTCTTTTAATTGGTCTTTAATTCTCGGGCTACAATTCTATCAAGAATTTCAGCAGCTTTTATAATCACCTGGTCACAACCAGAAGCCGGGGTGCGGTGATCCTTTTTTAATGGTTTACAGTCTATATTGCCCATCGCTTTTTCATAGTCTTCAAAGAGTTCTTTAGTAAGTGCTTTAATTTTATTGCTTTTGTGTGCTGTGTCTTCCACAAATAGTTTACTTAATACCATTACAGCAGCTGTCAGGGCGCCGCAAGTACTTTCGATAGCCATACCCCCACCAAAGCCAGCTACCAGTCTTAGATTGTCACTGTCGAGTCCTAGGTCATAGGCTTTATTCGCTCCATATAATATTTTTTCAGCACAGTTTAAATCTTTATCCTTTCCAAAGCCGTTTTCAATCATTTCTTTTAGCATATTATTTATCCTCTCTTTATCCTTTTTCAGTAATAGCTTAGAAGAACCAGCAAGATCCTTACTGTTATATAGAAAT
>CALECF010000234.1 GCA_937948705.1 uncultured Anaerosolibacter sp.
GGATGGGTTTCTGCAAGCATTCTCAAACCAGAATATCCAGCACCTGTATCATCTATTGCAATCTTGTACCCTTGGCTAATATAGTTATCAATAGTTTTTCGAAAGCTTTTATAATCACTAATAGCGGTTTTCTCCGTGATCTCAAATATAATACTACTTGGATTCATTCCAAATTTTGAAATATATTCTTTTGTAGAGCCCTTCTTAAACTTTCTATCTTTAATCATCTCAGGGTTTACGTTTATAAAAAGGAATTTACCTTGAGGTAGTCTATTGGCATTTTCTAAAGCCTTCGTCCTACAAAGTAGCTCCACTTCCCATAGTCGATTGAACTTTTCAGCCGCATCAAATAAATTGGCAGGAGACTCAAAAAAAGAATCACGGGGTCCTCTGCTTAATGCTTCATACCCTAATATACTTCCGTCGTTCAATCCCACGATTGGCTGATACACGGTTCGAATCGATTTGTTTTTTAAAATGCCTATAAATTCATTATATGTTGAAGCCTTTTTCAGTGCTATGTTCACAGTGTCTCTCATCTCCAATGTATTATTTTCGTCACAGAAAGAAGGACCTACTAAGCAATCTTTGTAGCTCCTTCATTTCGGCTTGCTTTATACTGTTCTATCTCTAGACAGCTATCTAATGCTTTTTGTGCGATTTTCTCTATACTTCCATTGTATTCCTCTATTTTTTCATGAATATCTCTCCAATTAAAAACTCTTGTTACTCCTGGGATTAATGAATATCGATTGTAATAACAGTCAATCAACAATACTTCAAATCCTGCCTGAGCTAGCTGTATAGCATTTTCATATCGATCCTCTATAAAGACATGACATTTCAATTCTTTAGCTTTGTTTACTTTATAATGTGTTCCTAGCACATACAATTCTCCTTGAGGCAAGTTATTCCTGCGAAACCATGATTCAGTTACTGATTTCATTCTTAGTTCTCTAGCTGTAACATAGCAAAGTTTGTGTTGTTTCTCCAATTCCCAAAGGATTTCCTTTGCATTGTCTCTTAAACATGCCTTTGCATGTATTTCTTCACCGTGCATTTCATAAAACTTCAAAAAATCTTCCTTTGATATCTCCAACACTTCGTGGATATCGTATTTTGTAACTTGAAAAGGTTTGATATCTGTTCCAAAATGTTTATTTGCCATCTCCAGCCAATAATATGCATCTGTTATGGTACCATCAATATCAATACATAGATTCAATTTCATCAAAATCACCTCTCCTTTTCAGTTTCTAATACCATTCTATATTTTTATTTTTAAATAGACGTTAAGGTTATATTAATTTACGGTAAAAACTAGGGTTCTGGTTGTCAACAAGACCAGGGCGACTATCACTATCTGATTGTTTTAATATACCTACGGATTCAATAGGAAAAGCAGCAGAGTACATTCAAATCAAAATGAACTCTGCTGCTCTTATTAAATCAATATTACCAATCATGACACTGACAGTCCATTGACTCATATACACGGATCTCAATTATTTATGATACCGTTCTCCGTATTCCTATAACTATACCTTGAAATTTCAGAAGAACTATCCCCTTGTTCCTTAATAATGACTAATTTCAATGCAAGGGCTCTCATTATAGCTTCAGCAATATTTCCCACATTTCCTCGTTTACGGGAATGTTTTCTCTCATATTTTCTGCCCGTTCTCTGGCAGTCCTTTCTCCTGGGTAAAGGATATCGGTAAGACCCACCTTCTTTGCTGATGTCTTAATATACTCAGACATGTTTTCTATATACGCATCAGCATAATCCTCACCTGCATATGCGGTGGGATTGATGGCGATAAATACCTGTGAAATGCCTGCGTCATTTTTGCTCATCCTCATATCATAGGTAGATTGGCCAACCGATAGTGCTGCAACTACCATGTCAATGGCTATAGAAAGTCCAGATCCCTTCCAATATCCTGTTGGAAGAACCTCACCACCATCTAATATGGCATTGGGGTCATCAGTAAGATTTCCATCTTCATCATAGCCTCCCATAACCGGCAACTTCTTTCCAGCAAGGGAGTATGTCTGCAGCTTTCCAAAGGAAAACTGAGACTGGGCCATGTCTAGTAACACGTGCTCTCCACTTTTTTGTGGAATAGATATAATAAAGGGATTGTTTCCTATACGCTTTTCCGTACCACCCCATGGTGGCATATTGGGGAATGTATTTGTCATGCAAATACCGATACACCCTGCATCGGCAGCCCTCAATCCATAGGTACCTCCACGCAGCCAGTGATTCGTGTTTTTAAGGGCGACACATCCTAAACCGTATTCTCCAGCCAATTCAATAGCCCTGTCCATGGCAATACTCGCATTTACTGGACCAAAGCCTAGCTGTCCATCCCATTGTTCAAGGGCTCCGGCACTATTCAACTTTACCGGATGCTTATCGGGCTTGATTATACCTTCATCTATAGATTTTACGATAACAGGAAACCTATTTAAGCCATGGGAATATACTCCATCACGGCTGTTGTCTGCTATTATGGATGCTCCCATCTCCGCAGCCTCTGGTTCAAATCCCTTACTGATAAGAACTCTTTTAAGTTCACTTTTCAGCTTATCATAAGATACACGCATGAATAACCCTCCTTTTTAATTTAAAAAGTAATTTCAAAGCTTCATCTTTCTATCTTCTCCAACAATATTTCACTATTATCATTTATAATACATCATCCATAGTCTTCTTTCAATAAAAGGAACAGTTTCCTTAATTTTTCAGGTATCTAAAATGTTATATAGAATCGGAGTACGTTTTTTATGCCTCTATATTTATCAATATAGATCCTTAAGATATGCATAATAAAACTCCTTTGCTCTAATTTTCTACACAGTGCTATGCTGACACATACTACTAGTTAAAACATACACTCGCTTAAAAGAATCGCCGACATTAATGGTATGGTTCACCATAATAGGATATCAGCTATTTTTTCTTTAATTACTCCAATACTAGATAGCTTTGGTCCATACTTCCATATTTTTGTGTAAATAGTCCTAGTTCTTTTCCTTCTAATGACTCATTTTTTATGTTAACAATAATTGCAAAAGGTAAGTAAAAATTTTTGTCGAATTATGCTTACTTAACATAATGTTAGAAATGGAGAGATCCCACCAATGCCTATTAAGCAAGAAGTTCATTTATTCTTAAGACGATGTAAAAAATATATGAATAGAAACCTAGGTTATAAAAAAGTAATGTACTTCCTTATGCCTTTCTTTATTTTATTTTTTGTTAATATGTCCCTTCTATCTTCATATTCTTTATCAACACCATCTAAAGTAGGCCTAACCACTTACAAATTAACAAATGAAAATTTAATGAGTTTTTCTTTCAATAAAGATTCAAATCAACAAAACATACAAGTCATCCATAAGGTAATGTCTGGAGAAACATTATTCAGTATCGCGAAAAAGTACTATACCTCCACAGAATCTATTCAAAAATTAGCACAGGATAATAGTATTCAAAATCCAAGTGTAGACTTGAAAGTTGGGAATTCATTAATCATTTCAAATCCAAAAATAATTGATATTTATAAAGTTAACCCAGGAGATACGATCTTCAGCATTACACAACAGTATTTCAGCCGTGAATGGTATACTAACTACGTCCAAGCTGTTCATGGAATCCATAATCCCAATACCGATGTAAAAGCTGGAATGAAAATCTCATTACCATTAACTGAGTCAAATATTGAGTATACAGTGCAATCCGGAGAAACCCTTTATAGGGTAGTTTTAAAGCACTTTCAAACATCTATATTTCAAGAATTAATTATTAAGTATAACGGGATTAACCCTGGGAAATTAAAAGAAGGGGCAGAAATTAAGATTCCTAACCCTTTTAATATGAAAAAAAATACACTTAAAGAGAATCTCATTGAGGGGAAAAATGATTATTATATTGAGATTGATAAGTCTACAAATACCCTTTCTCTTTTCAAGAATAAAAATCTAATTGATACTTTTAAAGTATCAACAGGTAAAACTACAAACTTAACTCCAGTAGGAACCTTTAAAATAGTGAATAAAATAAAAGACCCATGGTATTCACCAAAGGGTATTCCAGGAAAAGATTCTCAAAATCCCCTAGGTACAAGATGGCTAGGACTAAGTGTTACCGGTACAGGTGGAACCACATATGGTATCCATGGAACAAATAATCCTTCTACTATAGGCAAATATGTAAGTCTAGGATGTATTCGCATGAATAATAAAGATGTCCAACGGTTATATGATTCTATACCTATTGGAACTGTGGTCCTTATAAAGAAATAAAAGAAGAAGGAAAAGTTTTTATCAACTTTTCCTTCTTCTTTTATTTCTTTATTATATATTATCTATCATCTCATAGCACAGGCCCTTAGTATACTATTTTGGCAAACGTTTCATAACTCCATTTTCCATAAGATCATGCATTAGAGCAACCAAGTCCTCTGCTGGCAACACTTTGTCCTGTCTAAACCAATAACTCATAATACCAATCATGGCTGAAAGAACATACTCCAAAATGAAATCAAGCTCTACAGGGTCCAAATCACAACTTTCGGATAATACTTGTTTAAGTGTAGGCTTTGTTGAATTTTTTAGCTTGCTTGCGAAAGCAGGATCACCTTTATCGCCAAGTAAGACAGAGTAGTACTTTCCATTTTGCTCATATAGCTTTAGAAACATATCAAGGGGCATACCCATGTTATGATTAGCCAACGTAATTGGGGGCAATTCATCTATTGTCGGTATTAGTGATTGCTCTATCTGCTCAAGCACATCATAAACATCCGTAAAATACTCATAAAATGTTCCCCTGTTATAGCCAGCTTTCTGTGTAATTTCTTTTATCGTTATCTTCTCAATTTTTTTTTCGCAATACAAAGACCAGAACGCATCTATTAAATTCTGTTTGGTCTGCACTGTTACCTCGGATTGCTTTTTCATCGTTCCGTTCATCTCCTTAAAATCCGACACCCATCACTTTATTGTCGGTTGATGGTCCACTAAAACAGACGTATACTATAACTATACAACACGTTGTGGGATAATTCAAGGAGAGGATGATAAATATGATTACAATTCTTTGTTCAGGTTCTAGAGGAGATTTTCAGCCATATATAGCTCTTGCTATTGAGCTTAAGAAGTTAGGAAAAGATGTGCGTATCACAGGATTGAGAGATTTTGAGGGATTTATTCGAAGCTATGGCATAGATTTTTATCCTATTCAAGCAGATTTTAAATCCCTTAATGTTGATGAGAAAATGCTCAAGGAGGCACAAACAGCGGACAACCCTTTGAAAATGCTGCTGACATTTAACAAAATGAAAAAATATGGAATTCTAGTTGCTGATGAATTCTATGCTGCCTGCGAGGGAAGTGAACTAATCGTTTATCACCCTGGCTGTACCATGGGCTATTTCGCCGCGGAAAAATTGGGCATACCCTCTGTTTTGGCTTCTCCATTTCCTATGCACAAGACAAAAGAACGGCCCTCTGTTATTCAATATGGAAGGACGAAGCCTACCCCCTTTAAAAATATTATCAGTTACACAATGCTTCAGGGTATGCTTTGGCTGGCATCGAAGGATTGCGTCAAAGGTTTCTGGAAGAAACAGTTCGGCAGCATTCCTAAGAATTTTGGGTGTCCCTTTGAACGCCATACGGACAAAAAGCATCCTGCAGTTGTTGCATGCAGTAACTTTGTATTCAAAAGACCCAGTGATTGGAATGAACATATTCATCAAAGCGGCTATTGGTTTGTAGAAGAACAAGCTGAATATACGCCTTCGAAAGAATTGTCCGACTTCTTAAATTCCGGTGAGAAACCTGTGTACATTGGCTTTGGAAGTGTTTCCAACGAGGATCAAAAAGATGAATTGTCTAAATTAGTAATAGACGCCCTAGCTAAATCAGGAAGTCGTGGCATTATCTGCGGAATAGGTAAGTTTGATAGTCTTCCTAGTCATGTCATGGCAATTGACAGCATACCCCACTCATGGCTCTTTGATATGGTTTCGGCAGTCTGTCACCACGGGGGAGCAGGAACAACAGCTGCTGGCTTTAAGGCAGGTGTTCCTAGTATTATTATCCCTTTTGCCAACGATCAGCATGCTTGGGCCCATAGGGCTTATGATTTAGGTGTCGGTTCAAAACCTATTCCAATAAAAACACTTACCTCTGATAAGCTTGCTGAGGCAATTGATTTTGCACTTCAGAATAATGTCGTTGAAAACGCGAAAGCCCTTGCAAAGAATATTGCTTCTGAAAATGGCGCCAGGGATTGTGCAAAGGTAATTGTAGATTGTCTTAGGGGGTAATGGGATGAAAAAGTTGCAAAGTTGGCAGAAATCTTTTTTCACCATCTATATAGGCCAGGCATTCTCGCTTTTAAGCTCGAGTGCCGTTCAGTTCTCAATCATCTGGTGGATCACCGTACAAACTGGCTCTGCCATAGCCCTTACCATTGCTAGCGTTGTCGGCTTACTTCCCCAGGCTGTTATTGGCCCCTTTGCAGGAGTTTTGATAGACAGGTATAGCCGTAAAACAATAATGATCATAGCAGACAGTGCCGTTGCAGTTTCCAGTCTTTTCTTAGGTGTATCCTTCTTTTTCGGTACACCACCACTGATATTCATTTATGGGATTCTTTTCATCAGGGCATTAGGTGAAACCTTTCATAAACCTGCCATGCAGGCAGCAATACCACAATTGGTACCTGAAAGCGAACTTACAAAAGCAGGTGGATTGGGTCAAATGATTCAATCCGCCTGTTCTATGGTAGGACCAATGCTTGGTGCCCTTTTAATGAGCATTACAACACTGCAGTATATAATGCTTGTAGATATTATGGGAGCTATTTTGGCGGTATTCACACTTTCCTCAGTAAGGATCACGAAGCACAGGGTGACTTCAGGTGACAAGTTGAACGTCATCGAAGATATGAAGATGGGCATCAAAGCCATTAAGTCAAATAAAGCACTGATGCGTGTATCGATCCCTATACTTCTTTCGACAATTGTTTTTGTGCCACTTGGAACGCTCTTGCCCCTTATGGTTAAAGTATATTTTAACGGCACTGCTTGGCATAACGGAATTGTTCAAACCCTATTTTCCAGTGGGATGCTAATAGCCGCAATGGTCATAAGTATTACTGGCGGAATAGAAAAGCAATTTCTTATGATTTCCATTGGTGTATTTGCATTGGGTGCTTGCTCACTCATAGGGGGTCTGCTGCCTGCAAGTGGGTTTTGGCTGTTCTGTATCACTGTTTTCATTATGGGCACAACCGGTATGGTCTCTAATATACCTTTTACCGCCTATATTCAAAAAACAATATCTCAAGAAAACATGGGTAAGGTTATATCACTTATAACCAGCGTCATGAGTTTTGCAGCTCCCATTGGTATGTTTATTGCTGGACCTGTATCCGAAAAGATTGGCATTAGCAATTGGATGATTTGTGCTGGGATACTGATGCTGATGAATGGATTATTGTGTTTTTTATTAACAAGAAGGTTCGATGAACCCACATTACAGACGAGGTGATAATAAATGAAGAGTATGTTAAAAAAATTTCTGTCCATCATAGTAATCTTCGTATTCCCACTCGTGTCACTTGTTCTTCTTGGTGTAATCTATGTGATTACTCGAATGATAGGTGGAATGGAACCCTTGGCAGCCATTCATTCTTTCAAGGCCTTAATTTACAGTTTGATGCCTTATTTCCCACATCTAACCATAATACCAATTGTTTTAATCTCATCTATACTGCTCTTGAAACATTGGGGTAAGATTAAAAAATGGACTAATATAAATTAGTTTTACTATAATCCAGTAGAAAAATACAAAATACCCGCAAGGAAGGTTAACATCTAGATAAAGCCCACCTTATCACTGTAAATGCGGTTTCTTTAATATCCAATGAACAAAAAAGATATCAGATACACATAAATAATCGTATAGATGGCATTCTACCACCTAAATTTTCTAAATAATTCCGGATATGAAAGTATTTGACACCATAAAAGCAATGAGTTTGGATAAACTAATAAAGCATCATATTCATAACAAAGCATGGAGGTAGTTTCCATGGTTTTACTATATATATTAATCATTGCGTTATTGCTTTTTGCAGTTCTTTTGTTCACTGTAGCTTCAAAAATTTTTGTTCATTTTAATTCTTCTTCAGATTTGAATGTTACATTAATATGGCTTTACCCTGTTCTAAAGTCAGTGATTTCATCAGAAAATGACAGCTTTATTTTAAGTATATTTCTTTTTAATAAAAGAATTCTTAAGAAGCAGTTGACAATCAATAAAATAAACACGCAAAATAGGAACTTTTTTAGTAAGATTCAACCTACTGATATTCATGTAAGTGCCCAGTACGGTTTTAAAGATCCTTATTTCACCGGCTTAATTTTCGGCGGAATCAATATGATTTCTAAATTTTTTACATTGGAATCTCTATATCTAAGACCAAATTTTTTAGCTAGCGATGATTTTATCAATATAGATGCCACTGCAAAATTAAATCTTGGTCGCTCTTTGTTGAAGCTTGTATAAAAAACAATATAGAATAAAATCTAAGGGAGGAATAATTAACATGGATATTAATAATACAATGGAACAAAATGTTAGTACCTTGTTTTCAAATATTGAAAGCTTTGCACAACAGGAAGGCACCCTCGGAAAGCCCTTATCAGTAGAAGATAAGACCCTTATCCCAGTTATTTCAATTTCTATCGGATACGGTGGCGGCAATTCATCGGGCAAGCTTACTCAAGGTAGCACCACTACATCTCAAGGGTCTGGAAGTACTGGCATGGATGCTTTAGGGTTAGGCGCAAGAATATCTACTGATGCTGTATTGGTTGTAGACCAAGGTAATATATCGGCTATATCAATTAATCCTGCCTCTGGAGCAATGAGTCAACTAATGAATAAGCTTCCTCAAATGGTGGGTATGGGTCAAAACTCTCAGAAGCAGGGTCAACAACAGGGTCAACAACAGGATCAGCAACAGGGTCAGCAACAGCAGGGACAACAATAAAATGAATAATACTATGATTTTTTAACAATAAGTGCTAGGTATCAAAGTTATTCAGTCGTTAGGCTACATATAACTTTAGTGCCTAGCACTAAAATTTATATGCTTTGTGCCTATTTATAATATCGTTCACTGTACTGATGTGCTCACAGTTTTCTATAAGCTAACGGAGCTAAAGTAAATATCGATTTTGGGCCTGGGGTAGTACATCTGCCTCCACACCGTACCGTATTAATGCATCCTTGGGCAAGTCGAGACGGTCCTTGCTTGCTTTACTTCAGCAATTATCTTTCAATTTATTACTTTATATGTATTGAAAATATTCTCGCTTTCAAAAAAAACCAGTCATTTGTGATACGGCTCACCTAAGCAATCCTGAACATATCCTTTTCCTGTTAAATTACTAATTTTCTTTTACTGGGTGTCGGCCCCTTCGATAAACCAGCCACACCCAGGCCAACTAGCACCTTTAAAATTACAGAGTAGGCATCCGTATGACCAATGCCGACGTTAACTATGTTTATAGTCTAGCACCCCTAGACCCTAAGGTAAACGTTGTAAGTCCTCAAACCACAGATCCCTTATATGTCGTTCAAGCTGGAGACACATCGTATAGTATCTCTCAGAAGCTAGGCGTATGTTACGATGCTCTTTTAAGGAAGACACTTATTTCGTGGTAATTTTGGTATTTCCCTTAGTGCTTTTATTGAACAAGAAGAGTTTAATATCAGATAATTTCGACAACTAATTTTCCTTAAAGTTCCATATAAAAAAAGTGAAATGAACATGAATTGATGATAAAATCATATTGAGCATACCGAAAAAATAATGGTATACTGAAATAGATAACGCATGTGGCTCGAAAGTTAAAAAATACTTTTTAGAAAAGGAGATTTATAAATGAGCAAACCAATTCTATCCGATCACTTCGAATCAAGGAAACCATCAGCTGTTCGACTGGCGCAAATGAAATATGAGGAGCGCAAAGTAAAACCAGAGGCTGTAATCAATGTAGGCATCGGCAACGTTTCACTGCCGACAAATCCAGCTATGCAAAAAAGAATGTTTGCACTTGATGCACCTGAAAGCCCATTTGCAAAGGGTGTTGTGAGGTATTCAACTACTGCTGGTTATACAGAGTGTCAGGATGCGTTTAAAAACATCCTTGCGTGTGAAGGTTTCGATACGAGCAAATTGTTCGTTCAGGTAACTGATGGTGGATCTACTGCTATGGAATTACTTTTAATCGGTGTATGTGGAGCTGCCGGTACTGAGGACAAGCCCCTTATGATGATCGATCCAGCCTACACAAATTACATTTCTTTTGCAGAAAGAATCGGACGTAAAACAGTTACAGTAAAGCGTAATTTAGGCGAAGACGGCAAGTACAACCTTCCCGAGTTGAATAAGATCGAAGATGCCATTAAAACACATAATCCTGGAGCACTTCTTGTCATACCTTATGACAATCCTACAGGGCAGTACTACGATTTCGAAACCCTTAAAGAACTGGCTAAATTATGCGTGAAATATAACATGTGGATGATCAGCGATGAAGCTTATCGTGAACTATATTATTTAGAAGACAGTAAACTTGTGAGTATCTGGGGAGTCACCGACGCAGATGTACCTGGCATCGAAGGCAGAAGAATTAGTATCGAGACTGCATCAAAGGTATGGAATGCCTGCGGTTTAAGAATTGGTGCTTTGATTACGGACAATGCTGAATTCAACAACCGTTCCGTAGCTGAATATACTGCAAACCTTTGCGCTAATGTAATCGGGCAATATATATTCGGTGCACTGGCACATGAAAGCAAGGAACAAATTGCTGAATGGTGCAAGAATATTCGAGAGTACTACAGAGAACAAATAGTAAATGTATATAACGGCCTTAAGACCCAGGAGCCTGGTCTGATTGTTTCCAGCCCTGATGCATCCATATACACAGTCATCGACGTTAGAAATGTAGTAAAGCCTGGATTTGATTCAATTGACTTTGTTTTGTACTGTGCAGGGGAAGGATCTGTTAACATCGACGGAGTTGAAACAACGCTTCTGATAGCACCGATGAAGGGATTCTATGCTATTCAAGCAGGTGAGGAAAATCCAGGAAGTACACAATTCAGAATTTCATTCGTAGAAACTCCTGAAAATATGGCAAAGATTCCTGAACTGTTTGTTAAACTTTTAAGACAGTTTGAAGCACAAAGATAGAGAATAGAACATATAGTCCCATTTAAAAGAATCATGACCGCCGGCTTAGTCGGCGGTTTGTTTTTGCCCCGTAATCGAATATTGTTGGCACACCCATGGGCTGGTCTTTATACTTAGTTACTCGTTCGGTAAACCTGGTACAGAAGAGTAAATTTATGGATTCTTCCCTTCTGCTTTTATCAAATAGATGAACTATGACGCAAGCAATGATATCAGAAAACGTCTCCACTTGGCCTCGATAATATATTAAAGGACTATACCTCATCATCAGGTATAGTCCTTGGTGTTTAAATATCCCATCTTCTTAATTCTTAGTTATCATTTCATTAATTTGTCCTTATATTCTCTTTTAAACAGGAGCTTTTGCATATACCATAATATTCAACTGAAACACTTGAAACATCGAATTTATACTGTTCATATATTTCTTTAGCTAATTTATCTTGTTTATTCATTTTTATGGATATCTTGCTACTACAATTTCTACATATTAGGTCAAAATAATCTGTCTTTGATAGCTGAAACTGTCTATGTCCATCTATAATGTCACTGCAAAATATTTTTCCCTTATCTACTAATCGTTCAATCGTTCTATAGACTGTTCTTTCACTTATAGGATACTTCTCTTTGTTAACCTTTTGTAGAACATCATTTACACTGAAATTTCTAAAGGGATATTTCTCAAAAACTGTATACACCATCAATGTATTTTTGGATAATTTATTTACATCTTTAGTTTTTGACAATGTTATTTCCCCCTGCTATGATCATATTCCCCTGCTTACCCATAGTTTTTATCCGCACATCTGTTTATGCCAAGGCAAACAGAACAGCTCGCACAATCTTCTAATTAATCCTTATTACACTTGCTTTTATCAGAACAATTGCTGCTACTGCCGCAGCTGCACTTATTGCTTTTAGCATCAGTATAAGCTTTTTTAAAGGCAAATATTAAAATACCTGCAAAAACTAAACCCACTACTATATTCACTAGCATTACGCTTCAACTCCTAATTCCATACGTTTTGTATTCGCTTTTCTAATCGTTATAATAAGATAAATTACAGTAACAGCAGCTATGGCTATCGCTGGTACAAACCCTACTGCTGGTGTACCGTACACAATCACTGAACCCACTTGGGTTACGATCATGGCTAAAATGTATCCAACACTAAACTGGAAAGCTAAAGCTTTAAATAACCATTTCTTTGAACCCATTTCTGAATTCATCGCCCCAACTGCTGCAAAACAAGGGGGTGTAAATAGATTGAATACAAGATATGCAAAAGCTGTTACCGGGGTAAAGAATTCCGTTAAAGTGCCTCCTGGCAAATGTAATGCTTCTTCTGAAGCAACAGCTAAAAGTACTGCAAATGTAGCAACTATATTTTCCTTCGCAATGAAACCTGTTATTGCCGCAGCTGCAAGCTGCCATCCAACAAACCCAAGGGGAATCAAAATTGGGGCTATCACTGTCCCAACGGAAGCAAGTATGCTTAAACTCTGATCTTCTACAGGACTAAGATTCCAACTATAAGCCTGTGCAAACCATACCAGCGTATTGCACACAAGAATGATTGTTGTAGCTTTATAAATAAAGCCCTTTGCTTTGTCTATCATTTGCATAAAAGCATATTTGAGACTAGGTAATTTATATTCTGGAAGCTCCATAATAAAATAAGATGTGTTCTCCCATACAAAAATCTTCTTTAGCAAGAGTCCCCCAATTACAATCATTGTAATTGCAATAAGGTACATGCTAGGTCCCACCCAGCCATTTTCCGGAAAAAATACCGCTGCAAAAAGGGCTATAATTGGCAGTTTCGCGCCACAAGGTACAAACGGCGTAAGGATTGTAGTCATTCTTCTTTCATTGATATCCTCTATGGTTCTCGTCGCCATAACACCAGGAATTGCACAACCAGATCCAACAATCATCGGAATAATAGACTTGCCGGATAGTCCAACTTTTTTGAAAAACCGATCCATTACCACTGCTACTCTAGCCATATATCCACAGTCTTCAAGGAGTGATAAGCAAAAAAACAATACCATAACCAGAGGTAAAAATCCTACAACTGCACCGACACCACCAATGGCACCATCTACTATAAGAGCTTGCAGTAGTGGATCAACTCCTAATCCCTCAAAAAAACCATTTGCTGCATTAGGGACAATTTCTCCAAATACTACATCATTAAAGTATCCTGATAAGTATCCACCCAGTCCTTCGATAGAAAACGAGAACACCGCCCACATAACTGCGAAAAATATAGGTAGGCCTAACCATTTATGGGCCACAATTCTATCCACTTTATCAGAAAAATCAACCTTGCTGGCATCCCTTTTCTTCATTTGACATCTCTCAATAATTCTATCTACAAATTTCTGTCTTGCCATATCAGCATCAGCAGAATCTTTTCCTGTAAATTCAGGTGCTATTTGAGGTTTTTTCTTTTCTCCTAGTTCAATAGCTTCATTCATCAAATGTAGTAACCCATCTTCCGATGTGGCTGTGGTAGCAACCACTTTACAATTCAATACTTTACTCAAAGCATTTTGATCAATGGTATCTCCTCTTTTTGATACGATATCGCTTTTATTAAGGGCTATAACTAAGGGAATCCCCAGCTCTAGCAGCTGCGTTGTAAAGAATAGGCTTCGACTAACATTGGCACCATCAACAATATTAATGATTACATCTGGTGCTTCTCCTAAAATGAAATCCCTAGTAATTGCTTCTTCTCCCGTAAATGGTGAAATAGAGTATGTACCTGGAAGATCAACAACGCTAACATCAATACCATTCGGATTATACTTTTTCTTTAGATCTGCTTCCTTCTTTGCTACAGTAACACCAGGCCAGTTTCCTACAACCTCTGCTTTTCCTGTGATCGCATTATAAAGTGTGGTTTTTCCTGAATTCGGATTACCCGCCAATGCTATTTTCATAGTAAATCCCCCTTATTATAAAAATCAAGTTGACTTTAATAATCATTATCAATGATGCGGAAAATATAATATGCTATGGACCATAGCATATTGATAACTACTATTAAAATCAAAAACAAATACTCTACACTATGCTTCTAGCACGATAGATTTCGCCATATTTTCATCAATTGCATATCTACTATCTTTAATATTAACTACATAATTTCCTGCGAGTTTAGAGATAAGCGTAATCTGTTCTCCTTCAAAGCACCCTAGCGTAAAAAGAAATTTTACTACCTTCTCTTTTCCTTCAACTTGCTTAATACTAAAGGTCTCGCCGATTTTTGCTTTCGATAATACCATAATACACTCACCCCTAGTCTATAGTCTGAATACTAATTCACTGCTTACTGATAAAGAATATCATTTTCGAATAGTATTGTCAATAGATTGAGAATTGAAATTAATAATGAATATGCATCTTTTAACTGGTTTGAGTGTTCAGGTCTTATTATCAACAGCAAGAGTCATTTTAAAAAAGTGAATAGATCCCTTCAACATTCTGCAATATGGGATTATAAATGGTATAATTATTTGGAATCAGTATAAATCGTAGGAGGAAACTATAATGGAATTATTGGTTGTTAAAAAAACAGAACTACAAAAAAGCACCTGTCGAAAAGATGTGCTTAAACTGCTGGCATTAGTAACAATGCTTGTTGATCATATTGGATATATGTATTTTCCAGATGTGATGTTTTTCAGGATTATAGGAAGATTAGCCTTCCCTATCTTCGCCTATCAGATTGCCTTAGGTTACTCCCGAACAGCTGATCTCAAAAAATATGTTTTAAGACTTTCCTTATTTGCCTTAATATCCCAACTACCTTATTCTTTTTTTAATCCCGATATTAAATTTAATCCTCTACGATTTAATGTACTGTTCACATTTATAACAGCCATAGGATTGCTTTGTGTTTATGATCTGGGCATCTTAAAGATTAAGAATTTTATTAAAGATAAGAGTTATACACACCTTTTAAATGGTATATTTTTATTAGCTCTGGCTGTTATCATAATCATTGTTCCTGAAGTGATAAGCTTTTTTATAAAAGGTTTTAATTTGGAATACGGTTTGCTGGCATTAGCCTTAGTTTTATTGTTTCATGTTTTTCAGGAAAAGACAGAAGCTACTATCATAAGCATCATACTATTGTATTTACTTCATGGTTATTACAGGGTTGCTCTATTCAACTCAACATATTCATCCCCTCTGTTTTGGAGCAACCTTTTCAATTTTCAATTTGTATGGAGCCAGCTTAACCTTCAGAATGGATTATCACAACTGCAAAGATACTATTTTAACGCATGGGGAGTTTTTGCATTAATTCCGATTTTGAGTTTGGAAAGTATAAATCTTAACGGGATTAGGCTTAATAAATATGTCAGTTATGTATTTTATCCTGCACACATGGCACTTTTAATTATTGTTGCAGTTATACTGAAGACATATTGATTTATATTTATGCTGAGTAATATTAAGATTTTGCTCGTAAAGAAGGAGTAGATCAACAATTGGATCTACCAAGGCAAATAACTTTCCTGTTACAATATCTTTAATGCCCAGCCAAGAAACCTGTGGTAATATGCTATTTTTTATACGAAATGGCTATTTGACCGCCTGTGTAATTTTCATGGTAGAAGTCCTTAGATTTGGAACATCTGCTCAACTACAATGTTTTTTTTACAACGTTTTTGCCTGAGCAACGAATCATAGATCTGAATAGCTCTTTGTTTTTGTTGGTTCAGTAAGTAGGCTTCCAAAGAGAACTGTCCTCTATCCCAATGAACTCTAAGCAGAATAAAATTACTTCTCCTTACCAATGAAACAGGGGTTGCTAGAAGGATTTTACTTAAAAATCTCCTAGCTCTATTTAAGTTGTTTATTGTTACTTGTCTATATAGCGGGAGCTTGCGCCATCAATTATTCTTGGACTTGCATTTATAGGTAATGTATTTGTCCTGGATTTATGGTAAAATACAATAGTATATCTATATTATCTAAAGGAGTGAATTTAATGGACATGACGAGCGTATTTACGGTTGGGGCAATCCTTAGTTTAGGAGCTGGCGCAAGTGTTACATTTTATTATTATAGAAAAAGAAATCTAGAGAAATTATTTACTCAGACATATGAAGCGACAAAACAAGTCCCGAAACAAAAGAAAAATAGTTTTTTACTACTGATGTTTAAGGAGTCCCTATCAGCATCAAAAAACAAATCGAATACGGCTTCCTTTGCTGGCAAGCTTAACAATCCTAAATATCTAGACATTCAACTCATGCAGATGTCAAATATTTTAAAAGATACCTCAAAGGTACAGGATAAAACAATCAAAAGATCCCTGGGTTTACTAAGCGATTATCAGGCATGGGAAAAAACAAAGTTCGCTAAAGATAAAAAAGTAATTCAAGAAAAAGCATCTTAGTTTTACACATAAAAAATCTCCTGTTGTAGAATTTTAAATTCTACAACAGGAGATTTTTTTAATGAAGCCTATATCATTTTGACGAGAACTCTAGAAAACCAGCCCGGTTGTTCAGCCAGAGTATTGAAAATTACTTACTTAACTTTAAATTCAATCTGAGTTCCTATATTATAATCTCTCTTGTCACTGGTTTTCTCATTCGTTATAACAAAAAAGCCAGCGGAACCATTTACTAGATAATGCCCCGTAGGAAACTCACCTTTAACAATGCTTTTTATAAAGCTTATATATTCCTCTTCTTCTTCAGAATCGTATCCACCAGCACCTGCGTAGTCCTCTCTAAGTGGTACTCCTTTAATAAGAGTAGTACTTAATAATGGTTGATTCATACCATAATCAATCTGATAATCTCGCGTCGTCTCAACCATGGGAAAATAAAATGGCGAAGCTGCATGGAAGATTTCAATTTCTTTCTTATCACCTATATACTCTAGTTCTGCGTATACTTTCACGGGCCCATTTTCAATGTACTCTGCTTTTTCCGTGACAAGACGATAAATGAAATCCCCTTCCGTTAATTCTTTTCTAGTTTCTAAACCTGCTTGTGTGTTTTCTGATGATGGCTTCTCTTTCTCGTTACAACCTACCAAAACAATCAAAAATACAGAAAATACTACAACATACAATAGGTATTTTTTCAATAAATCACTCCCCTTTAAATAGTTGGACGAACTGCTTTCTCTATTGTTCCAAAAAGTGAAATGTAATTTATTGGATTCTAAAAATTCTATTGATGATGTGGGAAACTGGGATGGATTAGAGTAATCCCATGTACCCTTGACTTGTCAATCATTTGTCAAATCACCGTCTCCATTTACTGGAATCGCATCACCAAGATACGTGGGCTCCGGCTTTATCATCACATAAAAGAAATCCTTGACTCTAGCCAATATTTCTCTTATTTCTCTATACTCCTGTCCGGCATACGGCCGTAGATCTGAGGCGACACCATTGGCTTCGATTCCCAATCCATTGGCAATATATAACGCTCGGTATAAGTGATACTCTTGGGTAACTATAATAATTTTCTTAGCTTGAAAAATATCTCTTGTACGATAAAGACTTTCATAGGTAGAAAATCCTGCATGATCCATAAAAACTTGTTTAGAGGGAATACCGGCATCAATGGCAACTTGTTTCATGACGTTCACTTCATCATAATCTTTTCTTCCATGATCACCACTCATCAGTAGTCTATCAGATGCTCCTATTCTGTAAAGGTTGATACTTTGCAGAAGTCGGTCTTCCAACATGTGGCTGGGATTTCCGCCCCTAACCCCTGCCCCTAGTACAAGGATGCACTCCGAATCTATTTGAGCAGCTTTTTCTGTTGAAAAGATCTGGTTTTTAACAGATGCTTTCACATAGCTATTGATACTAAACAAGGCAGTCAGACCAACAACTAAAATGATTAATAGAGTGATAGATATTTTCCATATCCTTTTTACTATCTTTATCTTTAGGTTCATCTGATCTTCCTCTTTTCGTATTCTATAAACATGCCTTATATCACGAATCAAACGATGGCTTTGCATTTGTTTATTCTAACAATTATATCAATTGCATCAACAAAAGAAAACCCTCGAGCAACGTCGCACTTGCTGTCATGCTGAGTGTAACGAAGCATCTTAAAGTCTAAGGACAGATCCTTCACGATGCTCAGGATGACAGGCAACTCATATCGGGCGGCATAACCCCGGCCCCTACCAACGCCCTTTGTATTTCGTAGGGGCAGGGTTATCCTGCCCGTTTGTCGCGTCATCCTACTATTACGGCGTATTTCTATCATAAGAGTTATACTCATGAAATACTACGATTTCAACTATTCTTTAACAGAGCCTTTAAGAAAAATATCTAAGGTTATCTATTGCAAATTCCTCTAAAGTTCGAGGCTTTTTACCTGTCAATTCAAAAAATCCATTTGTCACCTCTTTGGCCGTAC
>CALECF010000235.1 GCA_937948705.1 uncultured Anaerosolibacter sp.
AGGGGGCGGACTGTAAATCCGTTAGCTGAGCTTTCGGTGGTTCGAATCCACCTCCCTCCACCAAAATATCATGCGGGTGTGGCGGAATTGGCATAAGCAGAGAACCCAAATCTATGATTTGGAGTGAATCGCTTAGTTATATCCCACATTCAAGAAAAACAGTAGTTCATAAAACTTAAGCTTTTTATCATGCGGGTGTGGCGGAATTGGCAGACGCACTAGACTTAGGATCTAGCGCCAACGGCGTGGGGGTTCAAGTCCCTCCACCCGCACCATATTAAATATTAATAACAATAACATGCGGAAGTGGCTCAGAGGTATAAGCAGAGAACCAAACTCGGTAGAGTTTGTGTGAATCGCTAATGCAGAGCTAAGCAGAGAACCAAAATCTACGATTTTGTGTGAATCGCTTAGTCTGAATAAGTTAACTACCGCAAAGATAAAAAATATTAATAACACTAATATGCGGAAGTGGCTCAGAGGTAGAGCATCGCCTTGCCAAGGCGAGGGTCGCGAGTTCGAATCTCGTCTTCCGCTCCAATATTTTTTTGAGACAATATAACATGCCCAAATAGCTCAGTCGGTAGAGCAGAGGACTGAAAATCCTCGTGTCGCTGGTTCGATTCCGGCTTTGGGCACCAAAAATAAAAAACATCTGATACTAATTAGTATCAGATGTTTTTTATTTTTGATTAATGTGTAGAAAACATACAAAGCATTTGATGTTGGATAAACAGTTGAAATATGGGGTTTATCCATAAACAATAGGACAAGGAGAGGTTAAGTTTCATAAAAGACTAATGATAGCTAAAACAAATCATTCGTATCAGTGAACCATGAAAATAATACGAGTTGAATATACTCTAGATCATATTGCTACACCATTAGACGCTCTTTGATAAATAATCAACAATTGTAGATAGTATACAAAGGTATTTTATAATGTTTCAATAATTATAAAAATATATAAAATTATGAACATTTGCACATTATGTTTTAAAACTCTGTTGTAGTAAGTACACAATACAAGGGGCAGAAAACAACTAGGGTATAGTTTCATTCGATCAGAAAGAAAAATCGATAAGCTTTACATATGTAACATCTAGGGGGGATAAAATGGAACCTATACTAAATATGATATCAATCACAAAGTATTTTGGTACCCTTGCAGCAGATGATCAGGTGAATCTCCAAGTAAATAAAGGAGAGATCCATTCGTTGTTAGGGGAAAATGGGGCCGGTAAAACAACGCTAATGAACATCCTGTACGGACTATATAAGCCTGATGAAGGCGAGATATACTTCGAGGGTAAGAAGATGAATTTTCATTCTGCGAAGGATGCCATTCATGCGGGGATTGGAATGATTCATCAACACTTTATGTTGGTTCCAGTCCATACAGTATTAGAGAATATTATTATGGGTATGACAGAGAAAAATAGCAGGATCATTGACCATAAAAAATCGGCGATGGATATTATGGAGATAGCAAAAAAGTATGGAATGGATATCGTATTAAATGCCAAGGTTTCAGAATTATCCGTTGGGGCCCAGCAACGAGTAGAAATTGTAAAAGCATTATATCGTGGAGCCAAGTTGCTAATCATGGATGAACCTACAGCTGTACTCACCCCACAGGAAACCACAGAACTTTTCACAACATTGAAAAGAATGGCCAGCAGCGGGATGTCTATTATACTGATAACTCATAAGCTGAAAGAGGTATTATCAGTTTCAGATCGTGTGACAATTTTGAGAGATGGAAGAGCAATTAAAACAGTGAATACAGTAGAAACAAATGAAATGGAACTTACAAAGCTCATGATTGGTAGGGAACTTGTACCATGTTGCAGCAAAAATCATGAATGCAATGGAAACGTTGTTTTAGAATTAAGAAATGTAATGTCCGAAAAAGTTAGGGGAATACATGGTATTAATGATATTAGTCTGGTGATACAAGAGGGAGAGATTTTAGGAATTGCTGGGGTAGATGGTAATGGACAGAAGGAGCTTGCAGAAATGATCACAGGATTGGCAAGGAAAGCATCAGGGGATATTCTACTAGATGGAGTAGAAATAGGAGACAAAAAAATAAGGGATATTACAAATATGGGAGTAAGTTATATACCTGAAGATCGCCATAAAAGAGGATTGATTCTCGATTTTAGCATTTGCGAAAACGTTATCCTGCAAGTTTATGATCAATTTCCTTACGCAAAAGGTGGATTTCTTGATTTTCCTATTATAGAAAAGCATACGGAGGATATCATCAGTAGATATGGAATAAAAACACCGGGTAAACATGCAGCGGCGAGAAAGCTCTCAGGGGGGAATCAACAAAAAATAGTAGTTGCTAGGGAAATTGAAAGATATCCAAAACTCCTTGTGGCAGTGCAACCGACGAGAGGGGTAGATATAGGTGCCAGTGAGTTTATCCATCAGCAGATTTTGAAAGAAAAGGAAAGAGGCGCTGCTGTTCTACTGATCTCAACAGAACTCTCAGAGATCAATATGCTATCGGACCGGGTTAGTGTTATGTATAAAGGGCAGATCATGGGGACTATTGATCATGATGAATTTGATGAAAATATTATAGGCCTTATGATGGCAGGAATACCTTTGGATAAGGCATTGCAGCAGAAAGGGGGCACTCAGGTTGTCTAAAGAAAAATTATATAAGGCTTTGGCCTTTATGAATCATTCTTCTTCAAAGACAAAACAGGAGAGAATCCTTGCCCTTGCAGTACCCGTTTTGTCTGTTTTTATGGCATTACTTGTGGGAAGTATATTACTTATTTCCATCAAAGTAAATCCACTGGAAGCATATAGGTATTTGATTTTAGATAACTTCTCATCAACTTACAATATGTCTGAGGTCATGGCAAAAGCTACACCAATTATTATGACAGGCATTGCATTCACTTTTGCATATAAAACGGGATTGTTTAATATAGGAGCAGAAGGACAAATGTTTGTAGGTGCTATAGCATCGGTGTATATTGGATTACATAGTGAAAATTTAAGCCCAGTGGTTGCAATACCACTATGCTTATTAGGTGCTTTTCTAGCAGGTGCCCTATGGGGTGCTATCCCTGGATTGCTAAAAAGTATGTTTTCTTCCAGTGAGATCATTACAACGATCATGCTAAATTACATAGCAACATATTTGCTGAGTTATATGGTAGATAAACCATTAAGGGAAGCCAGTGGTTTTTACCCACAAACAGACCCGATTGCAGAATGTGCCAGTTTGCCAATTATGGTTAACAACACAAGACTTCATATTGGAGTAGTGATTGCCATTCTTTTTGCCATAGCCGTATATATTATTCTCTGGAAAACACCCTTTGGCTATCGACTGAGAGCAGTTGGATATAATCCAGATGCATCTGAGTATGCAGGGATCAATATAAAGAGAAATATAATCATTTCATTAGCAATAAGCGGGGCATTGGCAGGGGTTGCTGGATTTACAGAAATTAATGGCATTCATCATAGAATGCTTGATAATTTTTCAAGGGGAGTAGGGTTTGATGGTATAGCAGCAGCCCTTCTCGGGAGAGCGAATCCATTAGGGGTTATTCTATCATCAGTACTTCTTGGTATGCTTCAAACGGGGGCTAATGCAATGCAAAGAGGTGTCGGCGTGCCTGCAAATATCGTAAGTATCATTCAGGCCCTCATTATTATTTTCGTATTGGCAGGCAACATGCTTATCCCCAAGCTCGAAATAAAAATGAAAGAAAAAGGGGGCAGAGCATGATGGAGATCAGCAATGTATTTAGTGTTACTTTTTTAATCGCACTACTTTCTGCAGCATTAAGAATGTCAATCCCTATACTCTTTGCGGCCTTGGGTGGAATGTACTCAGAGAGATCAGGGGTAGTAAATATTGGATTGGAAGGATTCATGCTTATCGGTGCCCTGTCAGGGGTTGTTGGCTCATATTATACAGGAAGTCAGTGGATGGGTGTGTTAGTAGCAGTGCTCAGTGGTATTGTTCTCGCAGGGCTGTTTGCCTATATAACAATTTCCATTAAAATTGACCAAATTGTAAGTGGTATTGCAATTAATTTGTTGAGTATTGGACTAACAAGCTTTTTGTTTAGGGCATTGTTTGGTATTACCACTGTTCCCATAAGAGTAAAAGCTTTTGACAGTATTAAGGTTCCATATTTATCGGACATACCGATTATAGGAGAAATTTTCTTCAATCAAACAGCCCTTGTATATATTGCCCTAGCATTAGTTCCTATAACAAGTTTCTTGCTATTTAAAACCATGTGGGGGTTAAGCATTAGAACAGTAGGGGAGCATCCAATGGCTGCAGATACAGTGGGGATTGATGTCATTGCTGTTCGTTATACTTGTGTATTCATCAGTGGTGCTTTGGCTGCCCTGGGTGGATGTTTCCTTTCCCTAGGACAATTTAATATGTTTGTAGATAACATGGTTGCCGGGAGGGGATTCATTGCTGTTGCCGCAATCATCTTTGGAAAATGGAGCCCTAAAGGTATTTTGATTGCTTCCTTGGTTTTTGGTATTGCCGATGCGTTGCAAATTAGGCTCCAGGCCACAGGATTGAATATCCCGTATCAACTACTACTTATGTTGCCATATGTTATTACTGTTATTGCGGTAACAGGTATTGTAGGAAATACAGCACCACCGAAAGCATTGGGTAAATCATATTCTAAATAAGTATGGGGAAAGGAGGACATGGATTCATACATTTCTATAATAAAAAAATGGGGAGGATGAATAGGTTTATGAAAAGAAAATTGTCAATTTTGATGGTAATTTTTTTGATGACAGCGCTTGTGTTTACAGGGTGTGCAAAGAAAGTAGAGCCTGCACAAACAGGCACTGAGGAACCAGGTAAGAAAGAATACAAAATGGTACTTGTTTTACCAGGACCAATCAATGATCAAGGCTGGAATGCTACAGCATATGCTGGACTTCAAATTGTAGAAAAAGAGCTTGGTGTAAAAATGGAATACATAGAAAGTGTACAACAGGCAGATTTTGAGGCAACATTTAGGGATTATGGTGAAAAAAAATACGACTTAGTATTTGGCCATGGTGTTCAATTTGCAGACGCTGCTAAAAAAATTGCACCTCAATACCCAGGCACATTCTACATGGTTATCAATAGTGAAGAAGGTTTGGCACCTAATATTGGAGGCATTGGAATTCGTGAGTGGGAAGGTGGCTATGTAGCAGGAACCATGGCAGCCACATTATCAAAAACTAAGCAACTGGGCGCAATAGGATCCTTCCCATTCCCCGTGATTGAGGGTACTTTAGATGCCTTCGAAGCTGCAGCGGCAGCCTATGATCCAGCAATAAAAACAACGAAGACTTATGTAAACTCTTGGGATGATATTGCAAAAGGTAAAGAAACAGCCTTAGCTATGGCTGAATCTGGTGCCGATGTTATATTCTGTACCGCAAATCAAGTTGGTTTAGGCTCAATCGAAGCAGCGAAATCAAAAGGCGCATTGGCAATCGGTTATATCGCACCACAAAATGATGTGGCACCGGGTACTGTTGTGGCTAGCGTGCTTTATAATACACCTCAACTGTTCAGATATACAGTGGAGCAGTTCCTAAATGGCAAATTAGAAGCCAAGGGATACTCCCAAGGGTGGGCAGAAGGTGTATTGGATATACAGTGGTCTGATCAATCAACAGATGAAATGAAAAAGGCTGTAGAAACAGCTGTAAATGATTTAAAGGCAGGAAAAATAATCAATCCATACAAGGCAGGGGAATAGAATAAGTAAAAATAAGGATGATCTGGTGATAATCAGATCATCCTTATTTTTAAAGGGTAACTTTCATTCTGTACATGAATTTCTATAAAGGATAGAGTTGGAAGGCACTTTCCTTTATAGAAGTATTTGAATTGTACTTTAGGCACCGAACTTATCTAAACGCATTGCATTAGACAAGAGTAAACCCATGAGATATTTGCTTTCAAAAAAGCCTAGGCTGCCTAGATTACATGCACTTTCATGAAATTCTTTCACGTCATCCACATCACAGAACTCACTATGAATAAGGGTTGGTACAGGATGCCAACTATGGGAGCGCATAGCACAGGGAGAGGAGTGATCTCCTGTAATAGCTAATACATCTGGTTTATGGGCTAAGAGTATAGGCAGGGCCCGATCTACTTTTTCGATACAGCTAACCTTTGCGTCAAAATCCCCATCTTCACCAGCTTGGTCTGTACCCTTAATGTGAATAAAGAAGAAATCGTACTTTTGACGATACTCCACATAGGTATGAAATAGGCCCTCAATGGAATCAGGAGCGGGCAGCAGGTGCATACCTAGAAGAGATGCAATGCCTCTATACATTGGATAGGAGGCAATGGCAGCTGATTCTAGGAGATACTTGTCCCGCATAGATGGGATTTTAGGCTTTGATGAAAAACCACGCATTAAAAAAGCATTGGCTGGTGCTTTGCCTTTTAACAATCCATAGCCTTTTTTGATGAATTGATTCACTATATTTGCAAGGAACTGAGAACTTTCATTTTGCCCCGTAGCCTCTAGGGGAGCTTTTCCTTCATTCAAAGGATCTGTATCATTAATAAGGGCCCCTAATTCATGATTTGTAGGTCTAAAAATCGTAACAAAACGGTGGCCCTTACCAGGTTCGATAATAATTTCAACCCCATCAATCTCCTTAATCTCCCTGAGTATGTTGCATAGCTCCATGGTGGTCTCTGTAGGGATTCGTCCAGCCCTTCTATCGGTGATGATGCCTTGGTCATCCATCGACGCAAAATTACACCGAGTGGCAACATCTCCTGCCTTAATCTGAAAATCAATACCTACGGCCTCTAATATACCTCTACCAATGGTTTGTACGAGGGGATCATAACCAAAAACTCCTAGATGGCCAGGACCACTACCAGGCGTGATACCAGGTAAAATAGGGATAGAACGGCCAACAGCAGATGTCAGCGCTAATTGATTCAAATTAGGGGTATGGGCATATTCCAGGGGTGTTTTGTTGCCAAATTTAGAATTGCGGATATCTCCTATGCCATCCATCACCAAGAGGACAATTTTTGAATTGTTTGTTTTTACAGTATCTGCGAGTACTTGATCATAGTTCATAATATCACCTCATCATTTTCATTCTACGTACGCCTTTTCACCGAGGATGAAAAATATGTACACTATGATTATCATGGTAAAAAATATAGAAAACTATACTTAGGATAAGGAAGTTATAGGAAAGTCAACGTGCCAATGAACGTAGGTAGAACAAAGGTTACAAAAAATACGAATATCCGTCATATTTCCTGGGAAATATGACGGATAACATAGAAAAATGGTTTTTCATGTAAAAAGAGGAAATAGTCAAAAAATATAGAATTCATTTTATAACGATTAAAGGGGGAATAGGGATGGTTGGAAAAATCATGGGTCTATTTTTTGTATTTGCTGTTGTTTTAAACGGATATTTCTTCTATTTATCCAGGAGTAACATGGGCATATTTATAGGAAGTGCTTTAAGCTTGATTGCCGCGGCATTCCTCTATATCCTAATCATCCCAATAAAACAAATTATAGAGGATAGTGAAAACATTCTAAATACAAATGTCCATAAAAAAATATCTTTAAAATATGAAGATGGGGCAATGGGACCTATTGTGCATGCATTAAAGCGGCTTCAAAAAAATAATATGGCCCTTGTGGGAAAAATCCTAACTGCATCCGACAAAATATATTCTTATTCCAGTGACATACAGCGCCATTCTGAGGAGACGGAGAAAGGGTCTAAGGAGATGAATCAATCAATCTCTTACATTACTGAGCAAATGGAACGTCAAGCTATCGATGCAGGCAAGACAAAAGTGGATATATCTGTTATCTATAAGGATATACAAGAAATATCAAATTTCGCAACTACCTCCAAAGAGGAAGCGAAGAATATGCAGGATGTTATTCAAGAGAGTCTGAATATCTTTGAAGAAATCACTGAACGACTTCAGGAAGGTTCCCATGCAAGCAGATCACTAGCACAGGAAATTAGGGAACTAGAGAATAAAGCCAATCAAATTGTGAATATCGTAGATGTAGTGACGAACATTAGCAAACAGACTGGTCTATTGGCACTGAATGCAGCCATAGAAGCTGCGCGAGCTGGTGAAGGGGGAAAAGGCTTTGCAGTGGTGGCCAATGAAGTGAAAAAGCTAGCCGCAGAGTCAGCCACCTCCATTGAGGGAATAAAGACACTTATAGAAAATATTATTGGACAGATTGACGTCATTGTTAGAAAAATGAATCATGAATTGAGTATCGTTGATGGGAATATTAATTTATCAACCCAGGCAAAAAAGAAGTTTACAGATATTCAAGGGGCAACCCAGACGACGAGCAAGGCTATCGATCATATCCTCGCCCTTACTAAAAAGGAAGTGGAGAAAGTTCGAGGTGTTGATTATTTTATGGGAACGGTTGCAAGTGCAGCATCTGAGTGCAGCGCAACTGCGGAGGAAACTACTGCTGCATCACAGCATCAGGCAAGGGCCATGGAAGAGATACATCAGTCTATAGAGAAGTTTGGTAATATGGCAAAAGAATTAAAAACGATCATTATGAGTTATGCCCAAGAATTTCATCTAGATGAAGATGGACAAAGGCATATAGAACATGCAAAAAACCTATTACAAGGGATTGCAAAGGGCAATAGACTCGATCAATTAAGCAACGGAAAACTAAATGATTTAAAAATGAAGAATTCGTATTTAGAACTCTTAGCAGTAACAGGTGCTGATGGAATGATCCGAACGGCCACCTTTGAGTTGAACAGCGCCATAAAGGATGTTGGACATCGAGAATTCTATATGGATGCCATTAAGGGAAATATTTATGTATCTAAACCATATATCTCATCTTTGACGGATGACTATTGTGTCACCATCGCACTGCCTATTCAAGAAGCGTCAGGTAGAATATGTGGTACATTAATCGGGGACGTGACTTTATAAAACAAGTGAAAGCTAGGTATCATCCTAGCTTTCACTTGTTTTAATTGTATGCCATGTTTGAAGTGGGAGAGAATAATAATATCTAAAAAATAAAATTTGTGGTAAGATATCCATGACTCTTATATATCCTACGAGATTGGAAGTGTGGAAGATAATGTTTGATAAAGTATTGCTTTCGGAAAAAATAGCAAATAACATTAAGGCCTTAATTATAGATCAAAAATTACAGCCAGGTGAGAAATTGCCTAATGAGATAGAATTAGCCAATCAGCTGAATGTAAGTCGTTCAACTATTCGCGAGGCCATTAAAACCTTGGTTTCTAAAAATGTTTTGGAAATTCACAGAGGAAAAGGTACGTATGTATGTGAGCGGCCTGGCATTGCAACGGATCCCCTAGGTGTTACTTTTATGAATAAAAAAGATTTGTTGATCTATCTTTTTGAGACTAGATTAATCATAGAGCCTGAGATGGCAGCATTAGCCGCCCAAAGAGCTACGGAAAAGAATATTAAGGCCCTGGAAGATGCATTTCATATACTCCAAGAGCAGATTTTAGAAGGTAAAGATCATACCAAATTCGACATTAAATTTCATAATATCATTGCAAAAAGTACGCAAAATCCAATTATACGAAGAATCGTTCCTATTATTAATGATTCCATTATTGAAGGTTATCAGGAAACAAAAGATATACCTGAAAGTGGAGAAAAAGTATTAAGGCATCATAGAAGGGTGTTGGATGCAATTTTGGAGAAGAATGAAGCACTGGCAAGACAATATATGAGGGAGCATATCCAGAGTGGTATGGAACAAATCCTTCAAAAATAATCTACGCCAAAATATGCTTACAGCCTTTAAAGCTTGATATGTTCCACATCACAATTGACAGTAAATGGGTACTATGGTAGTATGGTAATGTGCGTGTATCATATATAATGGATGAAATTACTCTTCTAGGGAAGTGAATATATGAATTTAGAAATAGAAAAGCAAAGAGATGGAACTTCAGTGGGTGATTATGTTTATGAAGTCATCAAAAGAAATATTATTAACCTTAACATGGCCCCGGGGAATCGGGTGAGTGAAAAGGAGATTTCTGATCTGCTAAATGTTAGTAGAACACCGGTTAGAGAAGCCTTTATTAAATTAGCCAAAGAAGGCTTACTCTACGTCCTTCCTCAGAGAGGAACTTATATTTCCTATATTGATTTAGATATTGTTGAAGATGCAAGATTTATTAGGGAGAGTTTAGAGAAGTCTGTACTTAAGATTGCTACAGAAAAGTTTCCAGAGGAGTTATTAGCTGTTCTTCAAGAAAATATCAGTGCACAGAAAAATCTAGTTGAGCAGAGATTATTCTTTAGGTTTCTTGAGATGGATGAAGAGTTTCATAAAACGATATTTATTGGATGCAACAAAGCAAGAACATGGTCTTTTATAGAACAAATTAATTCGGAATACAAACGTGTTCGTATGCTTTCCTTCATGGCAGATGTCAATTGGAAAAATGTCATTGGACAGCATATGCAGATTTTAGAGGGTATTAGAAATCATGATGAGCTAATGGTACAGGAAGTAATTAGTAATCATATTAAAAAGCTGATATTTGATCAAATAGAATTAAAAGAAAAATATCCTCAATACTTTAAAGGGGATTAAAAAATAGACGAACATATAAAAAATGGTGTAAACTTCGAGGTTGATATGAAATTAAATATCATTAAGGAGGGTACACCATTGTTCATTTAAAGGATTAATCGACAAATTAAAAGTAAAAGAACATATAAAAGAAGGCAAATTCAAAGGTATTTCAGATGTTCAAACTATTGACCTAAATCTAATTTATTTTTTTAAATTTTATGAATGATATAATTGACCAAAGCATTACTGAGATGATATAATTGACTAAAGCAATACTAGTATGGTAGTATATGTTGTAGACAACGCTAAGGGATAAAAGGTATTAACTTATGTTAGATTTGAGGGCATAGAGTATTGTATGGATGACTTACTTAAAACGTATAAGTGTTTTCTAGCAAAGAATAGTAACGGATGAATTTTGCAGCATCAAGTAAAGAGTTTTTTTTGATGTTAGAGAAAACGTTATCTTAGGCAAACAGAAATAATTGGCATTTATGTAGAAATTCCTAGATGCGGGTCTGGTCTAATGAAAAAGGCTTTTTAGGAACTTTCTACAATGCAAATAGTAAGTACAGAAAATAGGAGGGGACAAAATGAAAAAGGGTTTTAAGTTATTATCATTAAGTCTTGTGCTACTGTTAATCGTTGCTGCATTAGCAGGTTGTGGCGCAAAATCACCAACGGAAACACCGGCAAAAGAAGAACCAAAAGCAACAGAACCAGAGGTTACTCTTGTTTATGCAGAAGTTAACCCACTAGACACTATTGTTGGTCAAACAGGTACTGCATTTAAAGAAAAAGTCGAAGAACTTTCAGGTGGAAAGATTAAAATCGACATTCAGGCAAGTGGTGTTTTAGGAGCAGAAAATGATGTGCTTGATACAATGCTTGGCGGGGGTGGAACAATTGATATGTCCCGTATCTCAGCATTTGCTCTTACAAGCTACGGTGGAGAAAAATCAAAACTGCTTTCTATTCCTTATACATTTGAAAACCGTGCGCATTTCTGGAATTTTGCTACATCTGACTTAGCACCTGAATTCCTTCTAGAGCCCCATGAAAAGGGTAGTGGTGTTAGAGGTTTATTCTACGGAGAAGAAGGTTTCCGTCATTTCTTTTCAGCTAAGCCACTTAATGGCATGGATGATTTAAAGGGCATGAAAATAAGAGTATCAAATGACCCTGTTATGCAAGGTATGGTACAAGGACTTGGCGCTTCGCCTACAGTTGTATCTTTCGGTGAACTTTATTCTGCACTGCAAACTGGTGTAGTAGATGCTGCTGAGCAGCCGATCGCTAACTACAAATCAAATGCATTCCCAGAAGTTGCATCAAATTTAATTCTTGATGGTCATACACTTGGTGCAATCCAAGTAATCATCACAGATGAAGCTTGGGATAAACTTACAGAAGAGCAGCAAAATGTTCTTATAGAAGCAGGTAAATATGCATCAGAATTTAACAGAAAAATTTCTGAAGATGCTGAAAACAAAGTATTAGAGCAGTTAAAAGCAGAAGGTGTTACTGTTGTAGAGGTTAAAGATAAGGCACCTTGGCAGAATGCAGTTAAAAGCGTTATTGAAACTGCGACAGCAAACAACAAAGAGCTTTATCAAAAGATTGTTAACATGAAATAATATTCACAAAAGGGTACATTGAAGCATAATACACATAATAGGATTATAGGATGTTTTCATAGACACAGAGGTGGATAACAGCCTTTGTGTCTAAATTTTTAAGGAGGTAAGGTATGCCTAAAATTTTTAATACAATTGATAAGATTAAACCGGCATATGATGTGGCTTATAAGGTGGTCCTTCTCTTGTGTAAGTTGCTTTTAATAGTGGATATTGTTATTACCACTATGGCAGTAGCTGGTCGATATATTCCTTTTATTCCAGATCCAGCATGGAGTGAAGAAATCGTTTTAACTTGTATGGCCTATATGGCGGTTCTCTCAGCGGCTTTGGCAATCAGAAGAAATGCCCATATTCGTATGACAGCATTTGATAGGTATTTGCCTAGAAAAGTGATACTGGCTTTGGATATTCTATCAGATGTTGCTGTGTTAGCACTTGCTGTGGTTATGATATCAGTAGGCTGGAAATATGCAGTGCAAATCGGTTCAAAAGGATCTTATGTGAGTATGCCAGGCATCTCTAGGTTTTGGATGTATTTTCCAGTTCCGGTGGCAGGTATAGCCATGTTTATTTTTGAAATAGAGATTTTATATAATCATATTAAAGGAATTTTTGTAAAGGAGGGAGATCAAGCATGAGTGCTCAGAGTATAGCAATATTGATTCTGTTGGGTAGTTTTTTCATAATGGTATTTTTAAGATTTCCTATTGCTTATGCAGTAGCACTTTCATCTTTGTTCACTCTTGTGTACCAAGGACTTCCACTTACAACCATTGTTCAGCAGATGGTAAAGGGTATTAGTTCTTTCAGTCTTATGGCAGTACCTTTCTTTATTACAATGGGGGTTCTCATGGGGTCTGGTGGGATCTCAGAAAAACTGATTGCACTAGCCAATGCCTGTGTTGGTTGGATGCGAGGCGGTATGGCCATGGTTAACATCGTTGCATCATACTTTTTTGGAGGGATTTCTGGTTCAGCAGCTGCAGATACTGCATCTCTTGGTAGTATTTTAATCCCTATGATGGTAGACCAAGGCTACGATGATGACTTTTCAACGGCAGTTACCATTACTTCATCCTGTGAAGGACTTTTGGTTCCGCCAAGTCATAACATGGTAATTTATGCGACTACCGCAGGGGGTATTTCCGTAGGAAGTCTTTTCCTTGCAGGCTATTTGCCAGCCGCGATACTAGCCGTATCCTTAATGATAGGTTCTTATATTATTTCTGTGAAGAGAAACTATCCAAAGGGCGAAAAATTCAGTGTGATAAATTTATTAAAACAATTTGGTTCTTCCTTTTGGGCTCTAGCAGCCGTTCTAATTGTTGTAGTAGGTGTAGTTGGTGGTGTATTTACGGCTACAGAATCAGCAGCGATTGCGGTTATTTATAGTTTGATTGTTAGTGTATATATTTATAAAGGCCTTGATTGGAAGGGTGTTTGGAGAGTACTCGAAGATTGTGTGAATACACTTTCTATCGTGCTCATTCTGATTGCAACTTCTAGTATTTTTGGATATTTGTTAACACGCTTGCACGTTCCAACTTTAGCAGCAAAGGCAATTATTGACCTTACGGATAATCCAATTTTTTTAGCGCTACTTCTAAATCTTATCCTTTTAATTCTTGGATGTATTATGGATATGGCGCCAATTATACTGATTGCTACCCCAATCTTGTTGCCAATTGCAACTTCGATTGGTATTGATCCTATCCAGTTTGGTATTATACTCATCCTGAACTGTGGTATAGGTCTTTTAACACCGCCTGTTGGGTCTGTACTATTTATAGGTTCTGCAGTTAGTAAAGTGTCGATGGAACGCCTTGTAAAAGCCACATTGCCGTTTTATATATGTATGATTATTACCCTTTTACTGATTACCTTCATTCCCGGATTTAGTTTATGGCTTCCTTCGTTATTTAGGTAAAGGGATATGAAATATAAGTTCACTTATCGAACAACAGCTTTTGATCTCTGGCAGTTAACCATGTACGGTATTTATGCTTCAGTGGTAGGGGTATGTAATATTATATTTACTATTGCCATGGTACTGCTAACAGCAAAGTTTTGGGGAGATGTAAATAGCTTAATGAAAATACTTTTCATTACTGCAATTTGTTTATTTACGGTTATACAACCGGCAGTCGTCTATATGCGAGGAAAAAGACAGGTATCAACGGTTTCCCATGATATGGAGATAGGTTTCGATGACCAGGGGATTCATGTAACAACTGAAAAACAAAGTTCAGATTTAGAATGGAGTACGATAAAAGGAGTATCAAAAAAACTGAGTATGATTGTTATATTTTCAACGACTAAACATGGTTTTGTACTAACGAATAAGGTGTTAGGAAAACAAAAGGAACCCTTTTATGACTATGTAGTTTCGAAGATTGAAAAATAAATATAATTATCTCTAATATAAAGATGAAGCCGTATTTACAAAATATGTATTTACGACTTTGTTTTTATATATTTTTAGAGAAGTAAGATGAATAATAATGGGAACTTCCTAGAAATATAGTTTATGAAATGAAGAATCATGGAAGAACATGTTGACAAAATCATACAGCTATACTACCATACTAGTATGTTTCTGTGGAAATAGAGAGGAGATTACAAGGATGAAAATGACATTAAGATGGTTTGGAAGCAAACATGATACCGTAACATTAGGGCAAATAAGACAGATTCCTGGCTGTGTAGGTGTTATTACAACTCTTTATGGTACGAAGCCTGGAGAGGTCTGGAGCAGAGAATCGATCAGAGCCATGAAGGAAGAAGTAGAAGCAGCAGGACTTGAATTGAGTGGTATTGAGAGTGTGAATATCCATGATGATATTAAAATCGGTCTTCCTACAAGGGAGCAATATATTGCAAATTATATCGAAACTCTCGAAAATCTTGGCAAAGAAGGAATCGATTTGGTATGCTATAATTTCATGCCTGTATTTGACTGGACGAGATCTGATCTTGCTAAAGTAAGACCTGATGGGTCTACAGTCCTTTCCTATGACCAAGAGTTAATTGATAAAATTGATCCTGATAAGATGTTTGAAGCGATTGACTCTGCTTCTAATGGATTTATAATGCCAGGCTGGGAACCAGATAGACTATCAATGGTAAAAAAACTATTTGAAATGTATAAAGAGGTAGATGAAGAAAAGTTATTCCAAAATCTTGTATATTTCTTGAATGCGATTATGCCGACCTGCGAAAAGTATGGCATCAAGATGGCCATTCATATGGATGATCCAGCATGGTCTGTTTTTGGGTTACCAAGGATTGTAAACAATAAGAAGAATATTCAAAGATTATTAGATGCTGTTCCTGTAATGAACAATGGTCTTACATTATGTACCGGTTCTTTAGGATCAAGCCCCCACAATGATATCCCAGATATGATAAGAAGCTTCAAGGGAAGAATTCATTTTGGCCATGTAAGAAATGTTATTCATCTTGCACCGGGTAAGTTTGATGAGGCGGCTCATCTATCATCTGATGGATCTTTAGATATGTTTGAAATTATGAAAGCATTTCATGATATCGGTATGACCGGACCTATTAGGCCTGACCATGGAAGAATGATTTGGGGCGAAAAGGCGATGCCTGGTTATGGATTATATGATAGAGCTTTAGGTGCAACCTACCTGAATGGATTATGGGAAGCTATAGAAAAGTCAGCTAAAAAATAACCTAAAGCATATCGATAGATAGTCTTTATTAAAAAGCCTATCATACATCTTTATCTTAGAGCTGTATGGTAGGACTATATGTATGAATATTACTTAAGGATTTCATGGATAGGTATAAAACTAGAGAAAGAGGTGGACCATAATGAAGTTAAATTTAGATGCTTTAAAGAATGTGGCGGTCTGGGAGCATGCGGGATTTAAACTTCCTAAATTTGATATTGAGCAAGTAAAAGAAAATACGATGGCAAATCCAAATTGGATTCATTTTGGTGCAGGCAATATTTTCAGGGCACTTATGGCCAATGCTCAGCAAAATATTCTTAACGAAGGCAAAAGCGACAAGGGTATTGTTGTCGTAGGGGGAGAAGTCATAGAAAAGCTGTATCAACCCCATGACAACCTGACAGTTCTTGTTACGATAAAGGCAGATGGCAGCATGGAAAAGACTGTCATTGCTAGTATTATGGAATCGTTGGTTTTAGATGTACAAAAAGATGCAAGCTGGAGTAGACTAAAAGAAATCTTTGTGAACCCTAGTTTACAAATGGTAAGTTTTACTATAACTGAAAAGGGATACAGCTTAAAGGATGGTAAGGGTGAATACTTACCTGCTGTAACGGAGGACTTTAACAACGGACCTCAAAGTCCAGTCAGTTATATGGGTCAAATAGCATCTCTTGTTTATGAAAGATATCTACGTGGTAAACAACCGTTAGCCCTAGTAAGTATGGATAACTGTTCCCATAATGGAACAAGGCTTTATGAGGCAGTCCGTGGATTTGCGCAAAAGTGGGTAGAAATGGGCCTAGTAGATCAAGGTTTTGAGGCCTATATCAGTGATCCAAAATCTGTATCTTTCCCATGGTCTATGATTGATAAGATTACACCAAGGCCCGATCCAAGTGTAAGAGAGATGCTAAAAAATGTTGGTTTAGAAGATGTAGAGGATGTAGTCACATCAAGAAATAGCTATGCAGCTCCCTTTGTAAATGCGGAGGAGCCAGAATACTTGATTATAGAGGATCTGTTTCCTAATGGAAGACCGAATCTTGAGGTTGGTGGTATCATTTTTACAGATAGGGAAACCGTTGGAAAGGTAGAGAAAATGAAGGTTTGTACTTGCCTTAATCCCCTTCACACAGCCCTTGCCATATACGGATGTTTGCTAGGTCATACATTGATTTCAAAGGAAATGGAAGATCCTGAATTGAAGAGCCTTGTAGAGAAAATAGGATATGTAGAAGGCTTGCCTGTGGTTGTAGACCCAGGAATTATTAATCCAAAGAAATTTATTGATGAAGTGCTTCAAGTAAGAATTCCAAATCCATTTATGCCTGACACCCCACAACGAATCGCAACAGATACTTCCCAAAAGCTAGGGATCCGTTATGGAGAAACGATAAAGGCATATATGGAAAGAACAGATTTAAATGTCATAGATTTAAAGCTTATACCCCTTGTTTTGGCAGGCTGGTGCAGATATCTAATGGGTATCGATGATAATGGAAATACAATGGAGCTTAGTTCAGATCCTCTCCTTGAGGAGGTAAGACCCTATGTTGCAGCTATTGCTCTTGGAGATAAAGGACCCTTCCATGATCAGTTAAAACCAATATTATCTAATGTTGCCATCTTTGGCGTAAATCTTTATGAAGCAGGCTTAGGGGAAATCATAGAAAGTTATTTCACAGAATTGGTAGCATCAAAGGGCGCAGTTAAAGAAACGTTAAAAAAATACGTTTATTGAGGCTAGCGTATGTTTTTCTGTGGCCCATCTATATAGAAATATAGGTTTATCTAGCAAAGAATAGATGAAGAAGGGGCTGCCAAGCAAGGTAGTTCTTTCTATACGCATAAAGTAGCTATAGCAAGCCTTTAATACAAGATATGGCCATTGAAACGTTCAAAATAAATATTGATTTTTTTCAAATAAGTTTATATAATATAGACATAAGATGTCAGACAACGTACAACTCAATTTTGGAGGTGCTTTATGAGAAGAATCGAAACCATTCAAAAAATTGTAGAGAGTGGTGTTGTAGCCGTTATTCGGGCTGAATCAAAAGAGCAAGGTGTCAAGATTATTGAAGCAGTAAAAAAAGGTGGGATCAAAGCCTTAGAAATCACCATGACGGTGCCTGGCGCTATTGATATTATCAAGGAACTATCTGAGGTTTATAAAAATGAAGATGTGATTATTGGTGCTGGAACTGTCCTAGATCCTGAGACAGCGAGGGCGTGTATATTGGCTGGTGCAAAATATATAGTTAGCCCTAGCTTAAATGTTGAGACAGTGAAGTTATGCAATCGATATAGAATTCCAGTAATGCCTGGAATCATGACGGTCAAAGAAGCGATAGAAGCTTTAGAGTATGGCGCAGAGATTGTAAAGGTTTTCCCTGGTAATGCATTTGGACCATCTATCATTAGTGCATTTAAAGGCCCCTTACCTCAAGCCAACTTCATGCCAACAGGCGGTGTGAGCTTAGACAATGTGAAGGATTGGATTAAGGCAGGTGCCGTTGCTGTGGGAACAGGTGGGGATCTGACTAAGGGTGCAAAAACAGGAGATTATGAGTTGGTAACAGAAACTGCAAGAAAATTTGTTGAAGAAGTAAAAAAAGCGAGGGCGTAAGGGGGAATATATAATGACTAAAAAAGTAGTAACCATGGGAGAAATCATGTTAAGGCTTTCTGCTCCAGGATTCAAAAGATTTTCCCAATCAGATTCTTTTGATGTGGTGTATGGTGGTGGAGAGGCAAACGTTGCCGTATCTTTAGCGAACTATGGTTTAGATGCACATTTCGTATCCAAACTTCCAAAACACGAGATTGGACAATGCGCTGTGGATAGCTTAAGAAAATTTGGCGTAAAAACTGATTATATCGCCCGTGGTGGAGATAGAGTAGGCATATACTTCCTTGAAAATGGTGCATCTATGAGAGCTTCCAAGGTAGTATATGATCGCGCAAATTCAGCCATTGCTGAAGCGGACGAAAGTGATTTTAACTTTGATGAAATCTTTAAGGATGCAGACTGGTTCCACTTTACAGGAATTACACCAGCATTGGGTGAAAAGGCGGCCCAGCTTACTGAAGAAGCTTTAAAGGCTGCGAAACGACATGGCGTAACTGTAAGTGTGGATTTAAATTATAGAAAAAAACTATGGACACCAGAGCAGGCGAAAGCAGTAATGACAAACCTTATGCAGTATGTAGATGTATGTATCGGAAATGAAGAAGATGCAGAAAAGGTATTGGGCTTTAAACCAGGACATACCGATGTAACAAAGGGTGAACTAGAGCTAGAAGGATATAAGGATATCTTCAAGCAAATGAAGGAGCAATTTGGCTTTAAATATGT
>CALECF010000236.1 GCA_937948705.1 uncultured Anaerosolibacter sp.
ATTTAAGCATAAGTTGAAAAAGCGAAATAAAAGTCAAAAATCCTCCAAACTTAGGTTAGGGGATTATTTAATAAAAGTAGCAGGGTACATTTGTTTGTGAGAATGTATCCTGCTACTTTTATAGTCTTATTTAGGAATGAGAAGCTTTTGACCAACATAAATCATGTTTGGGTCGGTGATGCTATTTTCTCTTAAAAGAGCCTCATAGCTAACACCTAGCTTTTGAGAGATACTGAATAGTGTATCTCCTGCTTGAACCACATAGTAACGATCTGTGGTTTGAGAGCTTATGACGCTTACTTCAGTACCGATAGGCGCGAGGCTGTAGACATAGTTCACATCGGCATTGTGTATACGGATGCAGCCATTAGAGACGTTTTTGCCAATAGAAGCTGGATTGTTGGTGCCATGGATACCGTAGTCTTTATAGAAGCGCATCCATCGAGTGCCAAAAACACCACCTGGATTAGGTGCCTTTTCAGTTGTTTTAAAGGTACCTGTAGGGCTTGGGGGTCGCTGGTTTACCTAACGACCCAGTATCCAGTAAAATATAACCAAGGTTAACAGTAAAGTAATTCTTATCCATCGAATCTAAATCTTTCAAACTAGATTTAGAAGCTGCAAGAGAAAAATTTTTTTCTAGAGTAATAGATAGAAATCACTGTGAGTATAAAACTATACAATAAGATCAGAATATATTGCAAAAGTATAAATCCTTAGAGCTATTTGCACTGCTGAAATATATAAATACTTTTGAGATGTAGCAATAACTCCGATTCCAAATTTATCTCCAAAGAGAAAAGGGAACAGGAATCTTGTCCCTGCCCATGAAGAGTGATATAGTACATTTGAGGTGATAGTTCTGCCGAGACGAGCACGTGTGAAAAGCAACGGTCAAACACATCATATTTGGTATAATCAAAAATATTGTCGACGTTGACATCTATTTCAAGAGCGGTTCAAAAGCGAGGCGATAGAAACAGACAAATATTTTCAAGTTTCTCTTTGTGCTAGAAGGTAGGACGCGAAAGGTTTATGGAGGTGTAATTTTGGAGAACAATAAAGATTTAAGTTGTACTAGAAAAGACGAGTCAAAGCAAAATATTACAGAAAAAGACATTTTACCAACTCTACAAGATTTTCAAATCTTTATCGATTATCTTGCAAGTAATAAAGTGAAGCTTACTAAAAACAGGCAAGAGCTTGGAAAGAAGGACAGTTTTGCTATAAATTCTTTACTGTCAAACTCAAAGGACGTAGAAGAACCGAGGTATTTACAATCTTACTATCCAACCATAAGCCTATTCTTCCATATTGCACTAAAGATAGGAATTTTTGAAATTGATTATAGCAAAAGCAGTGTACAGTATCTTATAGCAACATCTAAACTCCAGCAGTATAAAGCATTAAACAATTATAACAAATATATGTTCTTATTTAAAGCCTACTGGACTCTGTTGGATTTTGAAAATATCTATACTGAGACAAGGGAAGTATTGCTAGGATTTGTGTATATCCAAGATGCTTTTATGGAATTATCTAAGGCTATAGCTGGTGAAAAAATCGTTGCTAGTATGGCAGACTCTAAATACCCATTTCATTTGAATAATGCCATAGATCGATTTTTTGTTGCTGGAGGGGCATTAATCCATCACCTAAGTGTATTTGGATTTTGGGTATATGAAGAAGGTGGTGCTACAGATACCGCTGATCATATAAATGGTACGTATGTTAAGACGTTAACGCCAACTAGGTTAGGCATAAGTATGATGAAGGGTTGTCTTGAAAGACCTATGAAAGAGTATAATGTACATTTGCGTCAAGTTTATCCTAAAGCATTTGAAAAAGCTTTTTTAAAATATTTTCCTTCAAATGTTATTGATCTAAAGGCAATAAATAATGCTTTAGAGAAACAAAAATCAGGCGTCCAGGGGGATCAAGACAGTATGTATATTTTTAAAGTATCTCTAAGTAATCAAATCTGGAGAAGGATTCGAATGCCAGCTAGTAGTACCCTTGAGGATCTCCATGACATGATACAGGCTGCATTTGATTTTGATGATGATCACCTTTTTGCATTTTTTATGGATGGAAAAGCATGGTCCCATAAAGCTTATTGGGATGAGAGAAGCGGTGATAAGCCTAGTGCTTCTAAGGCAGTACTGTATAAGCTGAATCTTATAAAGGGGAAAAATTTTTTATACCTATTTGACTTTGGAGATGAATGGAGATTTGACGTTATATTGGAACGTATTATGGATAAAGAGAATTCTACTCAAAAGGCCGAAATCATTGAAATAAGAGGACAGGCTCCAGCCCAATACCCTGATTGGGATGATTTTGAGGAAGAAGATGACATAGATGAATTTGAAGAAGACGTGATGTTAGATGCTTTAAGAAAGCTACATGAAGATGTTGAAAAAAGTATTTCTAAAAGAGAACTAGAACTTTGGAAAGAAATAGAAGCGCCCTTCACTTTAAGAAACTTCCTCCAGGACTGTACAAAGTCTGAACTAACATCGATGAGACAGAATCTAGGCTTATCAGGAGTCAGTGGCCTTAAGAAGGGAGAACTTATTGAAGTGCTGGAGTCCCAGATGGAAGGTCTGATGAAAAAGACGATTTCTCAATTTGATGACAATCAGTATAAAGTAATCAAGAAAGCAGCTAAGCATAATGGCATTGTTGAAATGGAACTCTCAATTAACCAGGTTGAGTTTTATAGGGGATACGGGGTACTTTTCACTGGAACCATAAATGGACAACGTGCCTTAATAATGCCAAAGGAATTGATTTCAGCATTTGAGAAGTTGGACCAGAATTTTCAGCTTCATAAAAAAATTGAAAAAAATACAGAGTGGATCAGAATCACACAAGGATTATTATATTATTATGGGACATTGAAAGCCAATACACTATTAGATCTGCTAAGTAAATATACAAGTAAAATTGAATTTACAGAGTACTTAGATTTCTTTGAAGTTCTGGAAAATGCTAGGGAGTATTATAGAGAAATTGGACACAACGAAGTAGGATATTTCTATTATAGGGTATTTGAACCTGAGCAGGTCCTAGAAGAGCATAAAAAAAGGGATTCTCTAGACTATTATCCTTTTTCATATGATGAACTTTACAAAGCAGGAATAGAGGGATTTGTTGATAAAAATACTGCTTTTCGCAACTTTGTTAAGTTTCTTATGAGAAATTATACTATTCCTATGGAGGCAGCAGAGTCCCTTGTTGAGGAATGTGTTTATTTAATTCAAATAAATGAATCACAACAGAATATGATAGACTTTTTAAAGGAACATCTCGAGATAAATCATATCCAAGTATTGCAAGAGGTTATGCAACAATTATTTTCTCTATCCAACAGTACGAGACAATGGGAAATAAAAGGGTATATGCCAAGTGAATTGGCAACAACTGAGGAAAAATATCTACACCCTTTACAAAACACAAAACTGAGGACTAGTTCCAATGATGAAAAACAGATAAAAATTGGTCGGAATGACCTTTGTTCCTGTGGGAGTGGAAAGAAATATAAAAGATGTTGCGGAAAATAAAATCGCAAGTTATAGGAATGGCTCCAATTGACTCATTTTTATAAGGGAGAAGAGCAAACTAATGTAAGCTTGCCCTTCTTTTTTTATTTCTATCTAGGGATTAAAAGTTTTTGACCTACATAAATCATGTTTGGATCTGTGATGCTATTTTCTCTTTGAAGAGCATCGTAGCTAACACCTAATTTCTGAGAGATGCTGAACAACGTATCTCCAGCTTGAACCACATAGTAACGATCTGTAGTTTGAGAGCTTACGACGCTTACCTCAGTACCGATGGGTACGAGGCTGTAGACATAGTTGACATCGGCATTATTCATGCGGATGCAGCCATTGGATACGTTCTTTCCAATAGAGGCTGGATTATTTGTACCATGGATGCCGTAGTCCTTATAGAAGCGCATCCAACGGGTACCGAATACGCCACCTGGATTGGGGGCTTTTTCTGTAATTTTAAAGGTTCCCGTAGGACTGGGTGTGGCTGGTTTACCGATGGCTACTGGAAACGTACGATGGAGCAGGTTATCTAAATAAAGGTAGAGCTTTCTTTCCGATAGATTAATGACAATTCTTGCCTTTCCCCCGACACCCATTAGGGCGGTATAAGTATTGGCTCCAACGATACCATCAGCGGTTAAGCCTTTACTCCGTTGGAATTGAATCACTGCTTGACGGGTAGCCTCACCAAAGATCCCATCTTCTAACCCAGCATCAAAGCCCAAGGTATTCAACCTTTCCTGAATTTCTCTCACATCTTGCCCTCGGTCGCCTAGCTTTAGAGGACGTGTATATCGAAACATGTACAATCACCTCGACTATTCAATTTATATCATCATATGTGAGAAAGCAGAAAACTGATATGTAAGTAATATAAAAATTTATAAACTTAGAGAGACCTATATATTGAATATAGAATTGATGAAAATGAGGGGCAAAAAGATAGAAGAAAAAGAATATTTATCATTAATAGCTTTGAATAAGGAAGTAGAAAGATACTTATTTTAAAAAGCTTTCAATGATATGTTTTGATGATTAGATATGAGATAATGATTTAAAGATTGTTACATTAGGGTATCATGAATTTATGATGTAATGTTAATGGATGGGAGGTAAGACAATGTTTAAAGATATAGTGGCAATGAAGCTGCCTAAGATTGGAATGAGAAGCATCAAAACCTTTATTGCAGTCTTGTTAGCTATCATTATAAGTAATATCCTGGGATTCGAGTCCCCATTCTATGTTACTTTAACTGTGTTTTTTTGTATGCAAACTTCAATCATAGAATCATCTGAGGTGGCGGTTCAAAGGAGCCTAGGAACCTTAATCGGGGGAATAGTTTCATTAATTTACTTGTTGCTTGTGCCTGGAAATATGTATATGATTCCTTTTGGAGTACTGGGCATCATATATTTGTTCAATTTGATAGACAAGAGGGATATGATACCTATAGCAGGTGCAGTTTTTTTAGTTTTAAGTTTTGGAGTAGACCCAGGAAAAAGCTTTGATATCGTTGCCTATGTCATTGACAGGGTATTAGCAACCTGTGTGGGTATTGTGATAGCAATTGTTGTAAATTACTACATAAAGCCCCCAAATCCATTTAAAAAACTAAACGAATTAAATGTTGAAATGATAGAATTTATACAGAAAAATGTAAATGAAGAAGAGGATTTTAGAAAAGTAAAGAATTTGGAGGACTATAGGATAAAAATCCATGAGTTCAGAAACATTATCGAATTTTACCATAAAGAGATCAACAGCAAACGGCATAACGTGGATATAAAGCACTATATGAGACATTTGTCATTATTCAAAACGGCATATAGTCATATGTTTATTCTAAACGCTAGGAAAGCAGATATGAGTATAGATATACAAAAATATCATATTGAGAACTTAAGAAATATCAAGGAAGAATTAGGTAAAGTAAGTCCTGATAAATAAAAAGAGATACAGATGTGAAAAAGAAAAATGGAGATTTGTAGTTATTATTCCACCCTGGCAGGAATTTTTAATAAGTATGAGAATATAAGTAATTATTGGGGGTGGGAAATATGAGGGATAAGAGAAAAATAATAAATATCGTGATAGCGATATTGCTGATTGTATGCACGGTAGGGGGATATAAGCTCTTAGATTACTATAGTACACTAAAAGAATATCGTACCATGATTGCAGACATTACAATAAGAGAGCTTGATTTATCTAAAATTCCTGATGGGACTTATACAGGGAACCATGAGGCAATTTGGGTTGCAGCCGACGTGAAGGTAACTGTAAAGGATCATAAAATTGTAGATATTGAATTGGTTAGACACATGAATGGGAGGGGAGAACCAGCAGAAGTAATTCCCCAAAAAGTTGTGGATGCCCAATCTTTACAGGTAGATTCCATAAGCGGTGTCACATCCAGTAGTAAAGTAATACTGAAGGCAATTGAAAAGGCATTATTAGGTGCTTCTGAATGATTAAAGAGGGAACTGCTCTAGAAGGTTGACATGAGCAGTTCCCTCTATTTTTTAAAACTATGTATTCTTGAAAAAAAAGTAACTTAAATATTCTAAATATTCTTGACAAAAGTAAAATAATAGCAGGATAATAATTATAGTGTAAGGAAGAGAATAGGATCAAAGGGGGATAAAGATGAACTATGACTTTGACGCTGTAGTCGATAGGACTAAGAATTACGCAGCGAAGTATGATGAGTTAGAGATGAAGTTTGGAAGAAGTGACTTGCTATCCATGTGGGTTGCTGATATGGATTTTAGATCAGCAAAACCAATCGTTGACGCCATAAAAAATAGAGCTGATCAAGGAATCTATGGATATACTTCTAGACCGGATTCTTATTTTGAAGCAATGATAGGATGGTATCAAAGAAGGTACAATTGGGATATTAGAAAGGATTGGGTCATTCACAGCCCTGGCGTCGTCACATCATTAAGTATTATCATTAGAGAATTTACCAAACCGGGAGATAAAATACTCATACAGACCCCTGTATACTACCCGTTTTTCAACGTGGTTAGGGACAATGATAGAGAACTCATACTAAGTCCATTGAAAAAGATTGGTGATGATTATGTAATGGATTACGAAGATTTAGAGAAGAAGATGGATGATACGGTAAAATACTTGATTCTTTGCAATCCTCATAACCCCGTTGGACGGGTCTGGACGAAAGAAGAGCTTACATTGCTAGGCGAATTGTGTGGAAAAAATAATGTGAAAGTGATATCCGATGAAATACACGGAGATTTGGTCTATGGCGGGAACAAGTATACACCCTTTGCTTCCATTAACGAGGCTTTCGCAATGAACTCCATCACTTGTCTATCGGCAACGAAAACCTTTAACATTGCAGGACTCCAAGGTTCCACGGTGATATTTCCCGATAGGGCGGATTACGATAAATTTGAAAAAATATTAGGGGTTTTAGATATAAAGCGAAACAACTGTTTTAGTCTCGTAGCCATTGAAACAGCTTATAAGTATGGAGAAGAATGGTTGGATCAGTTATTGACTTACTTAGAAGGGAATATTCAATTTGTTATGGATTATTGTAAAGAAAAAATTCCTAAGATAAAGCCAAATCGGCCTGAGGGAACCTATCTTGTATGGATGGATTGTAGGGAACTCGGATTAAAAAGTGAGGCCCTAAATGATCTTATGATTCATAAAGCCAGGATTGCCCTGGATAGTGGAGATTGGTTTGGCGCAGAAGGGGACGGTTATATGAGGATGAATATTGCATGCCCTAGAGCAATCCTAGAAGATGGCTTAAACAGAATTGCACAAGCGGTAAGACAATGATCTTGATTGAAGATATCATTAGAAATATTCAATTTGCATAAAAAATATTTAAGATACTTTGGTATTATGTATGAGCAGAGAAGAATAAATTCATATATAGCTATTTTTAAAAGACTGGATATTATATTATTCTGTGTTATCCGAAATGATGGGAGGTGAAGATGTTACAGATCAATCCATGATGTTCAATACAAATATGTGGGGGAGGTATAGTAGATGAATGGTATTTTTGAATCGGTCAATAAGTTTTTTGAATTTATAGTACCCATTGCAGACTTTTTGTGGGATTTTCCGACAAACTTTGAATGGTACGCCAATATTCCTATTCTAGGAAAGTTTACATTTGCAATTCTACTTCTCATGGGTTCCGGTATTTATTTAACTTTTAAAACAGGATTTGTACAGTGCACAAGGTTTTCTAAAGGCATTCGTATCCTGATAGAAAAGAAAGCATCAGATATTGGTGTAAGCCCATTGGCAGCATTTCTACTGAGTTCGGCAATGAGGGTAGGGCCAGGGAATATAATGGGCGTCACGGGAGCTATTTCTGTTGGTGGTCCAGGTGCTGTATTCTGGATGTGGGTGTCAGCATTTTTCGGAATGGCTACGGCATTTGGAGAGGCTGTCCTTGCACAGATTTTCAAAGAAAGAGAGGGTAATGAATTTATTGGAGGGCTTCCTTTCTACGGCAAGAAGGTCTATGGAGATAAACGATGGGTTGGTGTTTTGTTATCATGGATATTTATCATTTATGCTTTGTTTAGTATTCCAGGCCAGACCTTCCATATGTTTACGGCATTAGGTTCTGTTGCGGATACCGTAGCAGGTACAAGTTTTGATCGTCAATCCATTGTATATTACGGGATTGCAATTGCTTTGATTATTTCCGTTGCCATGACGGTTTTTGGAGGATTGAGAAGGGTTACAGCTGTTACAGATTTATTGGTTCCTATCATGGCTGTTATTTATACAGGAATCATCCTCATACTCATCATTATTAACTTCCCGTTGATTCCATATTTCTTCAAGGCAGTTTTTGCTGGTGCTTTTAAACCAGATGCAATATTTGGAGGCGCTTTCGGTGTGGCATTAGCACAAGGAATCAAGAGGGGTCTTATGTCTAACGAAGCAGGCCAAGGTACCATTACCATGGCTGCAGCTGTTGCTGATAATGATCACCCATGCGAACAGGGATTTGTGCAGGCCCTAGGTGTTTTCCTAGATACAATTGTAATTTGTACAATGACCGCCTTTGTAATTGTTATGGCCCATGCTTGGACGGGTGAAGCTGGGGCTTCATGGGAAACGATTAAATCTGCAAAATTAACGGTATACCTCACTTCAATTCAGCATCTTGTTCCTGGTGTTGCAATGGATTCATTTGTTAAAATGATTACGTCAGCATGCTATGCACTATTTGCATTCACAACACTCATTGGATTGATTCTTTTTGCAGAGATTTCTGGAAAGTTTATTTCTAGGAGTAAGAACTTTACCATGGGGATACGTGCAATGGGCTCTTTAATCTTTGTACCATTTGGCGCATTAACAGTGCTTGCAGGACTGGAATTAGGGAATCTATGGTATATTTCAGACTTTGTAAACATTATGGTTGTTTATGCAAACGTACCGATTCTTCTCATCGGATCAGGTATCATCGTGAAGACCCTCGATCACTATAACAGAACAAATGGTGCTCGATTTATTTCAGAGGATATTGGCATTGAAACTGATTTTTGGAAAAAAGAAGTTAGCGTAAAAGACTGAAGAACACAGTCAACTTATTTAAAAAATGTATAACTAAAATAAAGCCTTTATGTTTGTATGTCTTAAGACATAGAAGCATAAAGGCTTTTTCATAAGCAAATTTTTCTATTAGGTTATTTTATATTTCAATAATGATAGGTAGAATCATTGGCTTTCTTTTTGTTTTTGCATAGAGATGCTCGCCTAATGATTTTTTTACATTGTTCTTGATGGTACTCCAGTCTTTTCCTTGGCACTCTGACAGTGCATTCTTTGCAATGTTTTTCATCTCTGACATCAATTCCTCAGATTCTCTTACATAAATAAATCCTCTAGAAATGATATCAGGACTTGTGATGACCTGACCTGATTCCTTATCAATGGTAATCATAAGAATCACCATTCCTTCTTGGGATAGAAGCTTACGATCTCTCAATACAATATTTCCCACATCGCCTATACCAAGCCCATCAACAAAGACTCTTCCTGAAGGTACGCTGCCAGAAATTTTTGCGGTCCCAGAATCTAATTCTAACACCTTGCCAATAGACATGATAAAAATATCTTTAGAAGACATTCCCAACTTTTCTGCCAGTAGTGCGTGATGTTGAAGATGTCTATATTCACCATGAACTGGCATAAAGAACTTTGGTTGAACCAGTCGGTGAATTAATTTCAACTCTTCTTGGCAGGCATGTCCTGATACATGGATATCTTCAAGGGATTCGTAAATTACGTTTGCACCCTGCTGGAACAACATATTGATCGTATTGGAAACCATTTTCTCATTTCCAGGAATAGGCGTCGCTGAAATGACAACCATATCTCCAGGAACGATAGAAACCTGTCTATGGGTTGACGCTGCCATTCTTGACAATGCAGCCATGGGCTCTCCTTGGCTTCCAGTTGTGATAATCATAAGTCTCTCAGGTGAATATTTGTTGATATCTTTAATATCAATAAATGTGCCTTCTGGCGCAGTTAGATACCCTAGTTCTAGAGCTACGTTGACTACATTAATCATACTTCTGCCAGAAAGGGCTACTTTTCGGTTGGAACGAAGCGCAACATTGACGATTTGTTGGACACGGTGAATATTAGATGCAAAGGTAGCAACAATAATTCGACCAGGGACATTGACAAATATTCTTTCAAAGCTTTCACCTACAGTTCGTTCGGACATTGTATAACCTTCACGCTCAGCATTGGTACTATCAGCCATAAGAAGCAAGACTCCCTTTTTGCCTAACGCTGCAAAGCGGGCAAGGTCTATGGGACTACCTTCTATAGGTGTGTAATCTACTTTAAAATCTGACGTATGGACGACTATACCAACAGGGGTATGTATCGCCAAGGCAGCCGCATCAGCGATACTATGGGAGGAGCGAATGAATTCCACTTGAAATACACCTAATTCAATGGTCTCTCCTAACTCAACTGTTTGTAGTTTTGTATCTGCAAGCATGCGGTGCTCTTCTAGTTTGTTTTTAAGTAAACCAAGGGTGAGCTTTGTCCCAAAAACAGGTACATTAATTTCTCTTAAGATATAAGGCAACGCGCCGATGTGATCTTCATGGCCGTGGGTTAAGACAATACCTTTAATCTTATCCCGTTTACCTTTTAAGTAAGAAACGTCAGGGAGAACCAAATCAATACCCATCATTTCATCTTCTGGAAAGGCAATGCCACAATCTGCGATGATAATATCATCACCATATTCAAAGACTGTAATATTTTTTCCTATTTCCCCTAGCCCGCCTAGGGGTATAACTCTTAGCTTGTTTTTATTTTTAGCCATAATAACCTCCGTCTTAATTGTATTTCTATATATAAAAATTATATATTGTGCATATATTGTGCGTTTATTCGCTATGTAAATTTGGCGCTATGAAGGGTTCTAATCTTTACATACCCTGAAATCAATGAAGTTACCAACAATAACATAGTTTTCCAGTCACCTATGATAGAATTATATCACATCAAATAAGGGAGTAGAAAAAATAAAATTATTTCACTAAAAATAGTATGGCACTTTGTCAGGAAAAGAAAACCCTCGTTATGGAAATATCCTACAAAATTATTCTAAAAATGAATACATATTACTTAGAAAGCACTATTTCCACTGTATATTGAATCTCACGGTGCTTTTTATTTAATTATAACCATTTATAATTAAATATTATGTTATGTAATTATAGCAAACAAGTAAAAACGAATCAATATTGTTTATAAATGCCCTTGTTACATTATAATAATATATATATAATAGTTTTAGCAGATGGTGCAAGGGGGGCAGTTATGTTCTGGGGGATGGAATGTATTTGTTTTGAAATACAAAATACAAACTTGGGAAATAGAGAGAATATAAAATTTGAGGGAAACTATTCTGGGACTCATAAAAATAATTTGTTCAGTATTCCAATTTGAAGAAAGGAAGATGCAAATTGAGACATGACCAGCGTCACGATGACGAGATTATGACGGTAAGTGAAGTTGCAGATTATTTAAAAATCAGTGAGGTAACAACGTATAAGTTTGTCCAAGAGGGGAAAATACCAGGGTTTAAGATCGGTCGCCATTGGCGAGTGAAGAGAAGTGACTTGGCAGAATTTATAGAAAAGCAAAAGCGTGGAGAGCGCTTATAGATATTGTCCAGAGAACCCTAGGAATACCGATGATACAAGTTATACCCTGCCTTACATCCAAAGCGGTAATAAGGCTGAGAAAGCAATTAAGAAGAGCATACAACCTAATATCATAGATTTCATATAGAGAAAATATTAAAAATCATTACATTTCCGAACTGTGAGAATAGGACATTTAAAAATACGGGGCTATGGATAGGACTAAGAAATTAGTCCTATCCATGTTGCGTACAATAAAAGTAGTCTAGAGGAGATGCATAATAAATCCCATAGGATTTACAAAATATAAGGAGTGCTTAGCATGGATAAAGAAGAACATATTCAATCTATTCCGGTGAAAACTTCGTTTTTCTATGGATGGGTTATCGTTGCCATAGGGGCATTGGGGTTATTTTTCACAGGCCCAGGACAAACATTTTTCGTATCTGTTTTCATCAATTCCTACATAAAAAATTATGGATGGAGCAGGTCCTTGGTGTCAAGTTTCTATTCTGTTGCTACGTTAGCTGCTGGATTGATGCTCCCTATGGTTGGAAGATGGGCTGATCGTATCGGCCATAGAAAGGCTATTACGACGATCGCTGTATTTTTAGGCACTGCCTGTTTATGGATGAGCGCAGTCGTAAATCCAGCGATGATATTTATAGGATTTTTTTTGATTAGGCTATTAGGACAAGGCTCAATGAATTTAATACCCTACGTCCTTGTACCCCAGTGGTTCATTAAAAAAAGAGGTATGGCTTTGAGTATTATGTCCACAGGAATCGTAATAAGCTCCGCATTTTTACCACCAATTAATAATTATCTCATTCAGCACATTGGTGTCTCCTACACCTGGATTATTTGGGCTGGCTTATTGGTAGGTATCATGGCACCTATCGGATGGAAGTTTACCATCAATCAGCCTGAGGATATTGGATTATTACCTGATGGAGACAAATTGAATATTAAGAAAGACGGTAGTAAAGACAAGGAATTGAGAGAAGTTGAAAGATCGTGGACACTGAAACAAGCTACAGAAACCCGTGCTTTTTGGTTGATGTTGTTTTGTATGGCGATTCCCTCTCTAATAAACACAGGAATTACCTTTCATATGGTTTCTATTATGGAAACTAAAGGATTTTCACCTGACTTTGCAGCCTATATGTTAAGTATTACAGCGATGGTCCAGTTTCCATTAACTTTTGTTGCAGGCTACATATTAGATCGTATTAAGGTACACTATGTAATTGCTACGAATTTCTGGATTTTAGTTATTGCTATGCTGATTATCCTCTATGGTAAAACGAATAATATTCTTATTGTATATGCAATTCTCCATGGTATCTTTAATGTTGTTAACTCAGTCGGGACGGGGGTCCTATGGTCCAATTATTATGGAAGACAACATCTAGGTAGTATACGGGGGATGGCCATGACCTGGACCGTCGTTGGGTCATCTTTAGGACCCTTGCCCTTTGGGTTTGCCTATGATTTATTCCATGGATACAGAGAAATTATCTTTATTATGATGATTTTACCCATTATAGGTAGCATCGCATCTTTCTTATCACCCGCACCGAAGTGGAAGAAATAATGTTAGTCTTGATTGGAAGCAATATTTTTATCTAAGAGGAGTGAGTGTATGTCAGCAAAGGATCATCCAGCATACAAGGAAGAAAAAGAACGACTGGATTATACCATCGATTATATAGAGAAGACCATTGGTGCTACGGAAGAATATAAGGCCATTTATAAAGAAAATATCCATGATGCCATGGTGAACCTAGACTATCTAGATAGCAGCCAGAGTTATATCAGTGTGCTGGTAAACACTAAATTCATGGAAATGGCAGAACGGAACTATCATCATTTGGTAAGGGCTAGAAAA
>CALECF010000237.1 GCA_937948705.1 uncultured Anaerosolibacter sp.
GTATTTGCTCTGTAACGACGATTTGCCCTCTTTTGGGGATGATCGGTATCTCGATATCAATCATCTTTCCAATTTCCGCTGACCAAGCCCCTGCTGCGTTAATCACGCATTCCGACTCCACCTGTGTTCCGTTATCTAGCATGATTCTCCAATAGTCCTTTTTCTGTTCAATACTGTTTACCATTGTTCTTCTCATGATCTGCAACCCATTTGATATCCCTTTTCCTAGAAAACCACGCATTACCTTTAACGGGTTCACCTGCGCATCTTTACTACTATATGTAGATGCAATGACCGTGTCCTTCACATAGGATTGTTTTTTCACAACTTCCTTTCTTCCTATTATTTCTACCTCTAGACCAGATTTTCGTTGTTGCTCCACAAAAGCCTCCATAACTTCAAGCTGCTGCTGTGTTTCTATTAAAATCATACCGCCTCTACTTTCGAACTCTACATCTAAATCCAGTTCCTTTGATAGTGTACGGTACATTTGTAAACTCTCAATGGCCAACGAGAGAGAGATTCCCGGCTTCTTAGACTGTAATAAAATCATGTCATCACAAGCTCCGGATGCACCAAATCCAATTTCATCCTTTTCTATCAACAATACATGTTTTCCCTGTTTTGTTAAATAATAAGCTGAAGATAAACCGATGATTCCTCCTCCAATAACAACTACGTCATAAGTTTTCCTCATTCTTCTTGTCCCCCTGCTTTATATACTGCTCATCACTTGATGAGTAGCTTAATATAATAATAGCGGTTGACCAGAAAACTGTCAATGATTTTTTTGAATTTTCTAATTAATATTAATTATGTAAATATCCTGTCCTTTATTATCAGTTTTTTCTCACTACATATTACTTTATGCGACCTAACGTATAAAACGCTAAAGTGATGTTTTCAGAATTTTTTGTTTTTTGATTGACTTATAGACTTCCGCCACATTATAATAAAAATACGCTACTCATCACATGATGAGTAGTAAATAAAAAGGGGGTATTGTTATGCGAAAATATAGCATTGCAGTTGTAGGCGCTATGGGTGTTGTCGGACGGGAAATTCTAAAAACCTTGGAGCAGCGTAATTTCCCTATCAAAGAAATTAAACCTTTGGATATCCCGTCAAATGCCGGAAAAGAAATGAATTTTCACGGTAAATCTATAATGGTGAAAGCTGCGGTAGCAGGAGCATTTAAAGATGTGGATATTGCACTATTTTCTGCTGGTGCCGATGCAAGCAAAGTATTAGCACTCATAGCAGTTGCAGAAGGGGCTATTGTGATTGACAATAGTAGTGCCTGGCGTATGGACGAAAATGTCCCTCTCGTTATTCCAGAGGTCAATCCAGAGGATTTATCATGGCATAAAGGACTTATTGCAAACCCAAATTGTTCTACGATACAAATGCTCGTTGCTTTAAAACCGCTTCATGACCAATATGGTATCAAAAGAATTGTGGTTTCCACCTACCAAGCCGTCTCTGGTACGGGACAAGAAGCGATAGAAGAGTTAAATCACCAAGTGCAGGATTATGTATCCGGAAATCCAATGGAAAGCCATGTGTATCCTTATCAAATTGCATTTAATGCCTTGCCTCATATTGATATATTTCTAGAGAATGGCTACACGAAAGAAGAAATGAAAATGGTTCATGAAACAAAAAAAATTATGGATAAAAATATATCCGTCTCTGCAACAGCTGTTAGAATTCCCGTTTTCCGTTCACACTCTGAATCAATAAATATTGAGACAGAAAAATCCTTTGAAATTAATGAGATTATTACAACCCTTAATGGAGCACCTGGCATATGCGTAATAGATAATCCTACAGCTGCCTATTATCCGCTTGCGATCGATTCAGAAAATAAAGATGAAGTTTTCGTTGGCAGAATCAGAAGAGATTTTTCTATTGAAAACGGTTTAAACCTTTGGGTAGTATCAGATAATCTAAGAAAAGGAGCAGCTTTAAATGCGGTACAAATTGCCGAGACCTTGATTCAAAGATCGTTTGTATAAGGAGGTAGATCAATGGGACTCGTAGTACAAAAATTCGGTGGCACCTCAGTTGCAACTGCTGAAGGATGGAAATCAATGCTAAACCATGTGTGCACCTGTCGATCAAATGGAAATGATGTAGTTGTTGTGGTGTCTGCTATGGGCCGAAAGGGTGCGCCCTATGCAACAGATACCTTTATCCATCATTTAGAAGAAATTGACCCCCATATTGCACCCATGAAAAAAGATTTTATTATGTCCTGTGGAGAGATCATATCTGCTGCTATTATATCTCATTACTTTGATGTGCACGATTTGAACGCCATTCCTATGACAGGTTTCCAAGCAGGAATTCTAACCAGCAATGAATTTAATAACGCTGATATTTTGCATATAGATACGCAATCCGTAAAGAAGAGGCTTGCTGAAGGCAAGGTTGTCGTGATTGCAGGTTTTCAGGGAATCACAGCAGATGGATTAATCACAACGCTTGGTCGTGGTGGAAGCGACACCACTGCTGTAGAATTGGGTGCTTATTTACAAGCAGATCGTGTAGATATTTTTACAGATGTTCCAGGTGTTGCAATAACAGACCCTCGGATGGTCAGCAATGTCACCTATCTGTCCCGTATATCCTATGAGAATATGTATAAGCTTGCATCCAATGGTGCAAAAGTAATTCATCCCCGGGCGGTAAAAGTAGCACAAAAATCACAAATACCTATTATCGTTCGTTCCACTTTTAGTGATGTCCCTGGTACACTTATCACCAATAGTGCTGAGTGCGATGAAAGAAACATCGTTGGAATTTCCTATGATAAAGACTTTTCATATATTAAAGTAATGGCAAAGGAAAAAGCT
>CALECF010000238.1 GCA_937948705.1 uncultured Anaerosolibacter sp.
CTTTAAGGTATGGGAATTTTATGCTTTGCCCTTTCAAGTCATTCTGCCCATCTTGATCTGGGTTGCTGCTGAGATGAAGGTGCGGAAAGATACAAGAAAGGAAATAGAGACCTAGAGGAGAATGTGCAACTGTATAGAATAATATATGTGAAATCAACGATATAAGTATAGTGGTGAAAGGGGGGGCAAAAATGATTCTCAGATTGAGCTTGCTGGATGATCAAACCTTACGAAATATACTAGAAATTCAGATACCGGCCTATCAGGTGGAGGCAGGATTGATTGGGTATTGGGAAATTCCACCTTTAAGGGACACCCTAGAGACTTTGAAAGCGAGCAGTGAAAGCTTCTATGGATATTTTGAAGATGGAAAGCTCCTGGGAGTAATATCCTATAGGATGGAAGGGGATGTAATGGAGCTTTGTCGCCTAGTGGTACATCCAAATTTCTTTCGCAAGGGTATTGGAAAGACATTATTGATGTATCTTGAGAAGATTGAGAAGCATATGACGAAAATGAGGGTGTCCACAGGAAGTAAAAATGCTCCTGCCATCGCACTGTATAGAGGTTATGGATTTGAAGAAGTTGAAGTTATAGGGGTGGATGAAAACTTGACCCTTTCTGTATTTCAAAAGTCTATCAGCATATAAAGGCAGGAGGGAAAGACTGCATAGATTGTAAACCCATTAAGGCCTATAATACATTGGAAAATTCTATAAACCATGATACACTGTTTATGTAATGATGAAAGCATTTATTCGACAAGGTTATGGAGGTAGGACGATGGAAATAAAGGATGACCTAGAGAAATACGTGTTAAGGATCGATACCTCAAAGAATATTGTCTATGAGGAGCTTATAGGATACTGGAAAGCCGAGGACTTAGGGAGGTTTCATGGGGAATACATATCAAAGATTATACCCATGTTTGAAGGAAAACCCTGGGCAAAGCTTAGTGATTTGAGGGCCTACCAGACCTCTATGATCACAGAAGATATAAAAAAGCATATTCAAGAGGTTGTTCGAGGAGGGTTCTCGAAGGCCGCAATCATCATAGATCCTGGGAATAAGTATGCGTCTGTTGTAGAAATGCAGATGCGTCAATGTGCAAAAGACATGCCTATTATTTTTGAGACATTTACGAACTACGAAGATGGGGACCGCTGGTTGAAATAAAAAAGATTTCTATTCGCTTATGGAAAAGTGCTAAGAAAAGCCCCTGAAGCAAAAAAAAAGGCCCAACTGATATGGGCCTAAATGGATTTAATCATATTCTTTCTGTACAAACCTGTCAAAGTTTTTGTCCTGCATAAGTCCCTGTTCTATGAGGGCTTCAAAGGTCTCCTCCGGGGGCTTTGTCATTTCATAGCAGGAATCCATCAATTCAGCCAAGCCTGCCTTGTGTAAAATAGGCTCTAGAGCTTGGAATTCTTCGTCGTCAAAGGTTTCACTGATCGTACCTTCATTTTCCCAATCATCTCTTGCCGTAATGAAAACAGCAGCGCCATCAGCACCATTTATCATAGAAAATAAGAAATTACTTCCATCCATCTTCTATCCACTCCTAATATTAATATCATGGTACTATGCTTAGTATTTGAGTTTTTCATAGGTATTATATAGCTCTCTTTTCAATGTTTTTTGAGAAGTTTTTCCAAGATTATATAAAACCATCAAAAAAAGCCTCCAATAAATACTTGAAGGCCTGGTTTAAATATTTAATTGGCTATGATAATTTCAATTCTTCGATTGTTGGCCCGACCTTCAGCAGTATGATTGCTATCAATAGGATTTCTCTCACCATAACCACCGACGGACACGCGACTTTTTGCAATACCTTTATTTTCTGTTAAGTGCTTTACAACCTGAATAGACCTAGCCACTGAAAGCTCCCAATTCGATGGATACTCCTTTGTCCGAATAGGCACATTGTCTGTGTAGCCTTCCACAATGATATTGTTGTCGACCTTCTGAAGTTGTTCTCCGATCTGATCTAACAATAGATAACCTTCCGGGGAAACATTGGCTTGACCACTCTGAAACAATACACTATCTCTGAATCTGATTAATACGCCCCGTTCGTTTTGTATGATGTCTACCTGGTCTTGAAGATTATTCTTTTCTAAGAAGGTCATAAAATCCTCACTGGTGGATTTTGGATCTCTTCCATTTTTATGAATACCAAATAATTGAGCAGCTAAGCTATCATTCTTTTTCTTCAAATCGTTATTCTCATTGCTGAGGACGTCCAACTGTTGGGTCAGGGATTCTTTTACTGTATCGAGGGTGGTCAGCTCCTTAGAAGTATATACGAAAAAGATAATGAAAAAGCAGAGTAAAATGGTGATCATGTCACTATAGGTAATGAGCCAGTTGTTGCTGAACTCCATTTCATATTTACTAGGGTTATCCTTGGAATTCATAGGCTGTGGTATTCCTTTCGTTAAATTCCTTTTTGGGATAGACAAGGCGTTCTTCTTCCTTTAACATGACATTCATTTTATCAAAAACATTTCTAGGAGAATCATTTTGGGCAATGAGAAGGACCCCTTCCATGACAATGGTATATTGAAGAACATGATGGTCGATATACTCCTTTAATCTACCCATGAGGGGTACGGCAGCAAAATTGGCAATCAATCCTCCATAAAGGGTACTTACCAAGGCAGAAGCCATATTGCCCATAATCATGGAGGCTTGTCCTAGGTCAGAGAGAAGGCCAATTAATCCCAGTAAAGTACCGATGAGGCCAAAGGAGGGAGCAACATTGGCAACCATTTTCAGTACATTGTATGGACGATAAAGATTTGCTTGCCTTGCCTCTATATCTTTTTGTAAGATGTCCTGTATGGCTTCGGGTTTTTTATAGTCATTTAGTAAAATCAATGCATCCCTTAAAAAGGTGTTACTTTCTAGTGTTATATCGGAGTGGAGGGACAAAACACCCTCTCTTTTCACCTTAATAGATATTTCATGAAGCTTATGGATCACATGGGCATAATCTGTTTTCTCAGAAAAGCTTGCTTTGATCATCAGTGCAGTATCTACTAGGGTTCCAAAGGAAAAACTGATAATGATAGAAAGAAAGATGCCACCAAAGATGATTTCTAGGGCTGTTAGATTCCATAGGGACTTTAGGGATATACTGCCGATGACTGAATGAAAAACTAGGAGTGTAAGCAGTATAATGACAGGAAGCTTCAGCTTTTTCTGATAGTGTTCGAATTTCATGGAATACCTCCTCATGCGAGTATCAAATTTCATACATTTATTCTAACACAATTACATGAACTTTCTGTTGCTTAATTCTTCTAAAATCATCTTTGGGTATATTTTCCTATCCTTGTATGATTTCTTATAAGGATAAGAAAAACTTGAAGTATATTGCTACAAGGATAGATTGAAACACAAAAAATAGGGCCCTAGTTGATTCTACTTGTAAAAAGTAAGAATCTTTTTTTGATTTTACGATATACATAAATAACGTATCCAGGACGTACTGGGTGATATTCCTGTCCCGTAAAGAAACCCGTCATGTTTAAAGTCAATTAAAATGGAGGTTTTGTTTTGTTTATCAAGCTTACCATATTCATAGTACTAACGGTAAGCAACTTTTTGTATCCTCAATTGTATATGATGAGTGGAGTCCCTATTGAGAACAAAAAGGTTGAAGAAATACAAAAGAGTGTCCATGATCAGAAGGAAACAGGGGATGTTGACCAAGGGCAAAGGGTGTTAGAAGACGAGCTAGTACCTACAGTGAATGCTACTGCAGAAGAAAATGGCGTAGAAGCAAATCCTTCATCGGGGGCGGAAGCCTACGATGAGGTCATGACCATATCCTTTGCAGGTGATTGTACCTTAGGGTGGGATGATACGTCGTCCTATTATAATTCCTTTCCCCATAGATTAGAAAAGGAAGGAGGGGATTTCTCCTACTTCTTCAAGGGCGTAAAGCATGTCTTTGAAGCCGATGATTTGACCCTTATCAATCTAGAGACGACCTTCACGACCAGTCTCAAAAAAGCAGATAAGAAATTCCGATTCAAAGGAGAGCCATCTTATACGGAAATCTTAAAAGCAGGGAGTATTGAAATGGTTAACATCGCAAACAATCATATATATGATTATCTAGACCAAGGATTTAAGGATACAAGGGCTGCCCTTACCCAAGGAGATATTCTTTATTCAGGAGAAGGCTTTGTAGGAGAAACGACCATACGGGGCATGAAGATCGTTAGTCTAGGATATCGGGGATGGGACATCTCTATAAAGGATCAGGTAGGGAAGGATATTCAAAAGGCACGGGAATCAGGAGACTTGGTTTTGGTTTCCTTCCATTGGGGAGAAGAGAGAAAGAATTTGCCCAATAAGACTCAGAAAATATTGGGATACCATGCCATCGATTGTGGCGCTGATGTTGTGGTGGGCCATCACCCCCATGTGATACAAGGTATAGAAAAATATAAGGGAAAGTACATCCTATATAGCTTGGGCAATTTTTCTTTTGGAGGGAATAAGAATCCCAGCGATAAAGATACTTTTATCTTTCAGAACAAGCTTTATTTTAAGGATAAGGTCCTTGTCAAAAACGAAGGTTTGGTCATACCTTGTAAAATCTCATCGACGAACCATATAAATGATTATCAGCCGATCACGGCCATGGATGAGGAAAGGGATAGAATACTAGAAAGAATACTTTTATATAGTAATGGACTACAGCACGGTATAGGGCGGGAAGATATCATACAATCAGAGGATAGAATCGATTAGTCATGGCTTCAAGTTTTCCATTGAATGCAAGAGTATGATATAATAGATCATGAAGGTGAAAATGACCACTAAGAAGGACGCTTTTATAGTTCAAAGGTGTAGGGAGAGATTCTGATGTCGTTTAATATTTTTACGTGGATGGATGACTTATTCAATGAGTTTTCAAGGACAAACAGCTATCGGCTAGGGCCTGGACAAAAGAAATTTGTCATGAGGGGATTGGGACTTTTGCTGATCACAGGCATTGGACTGGGTTTAGTGTTGGGATTGGTTCTGTTTGGCATGGGTGTCATAAAGTATTAATCAGGATACATGATTTGAGATTTCAAAAAAGGACATGAAAATATGTTCTTTTTTTTTGCCATTATCCAAGATATAGATGGAAAATAATGAAGGAAAGTAAAGTAAAAAAGGTATTTTCGTTCATACTATGATAGAGACAAAAAATTTTTTGAAGATGGAAAGTGTCCCTAAGGAGGAAGCATAAAATGACAAAAAAGGATTTATTGGAGAAAGGTGCAGTGCTGCAGCGAGACAACGAAACCTATGCCATTGCACCCCATATTCCGGGAGGTATCGTAAGTAGTAAAACCCTAAGAAAAATTGCGGATGCGGCAGATAAATACAATGCACAAGCCATCAAACTTACTTCATCTCAAAGAATTGCAATCGTCGGACTGAAGGAGGAAGAGCTTGACAGCATTTGGCAAGATCTTGAAATGAAGCCTGGTGCAGCCATTGGACTATGTGTACGAAGTGTAAAGTTTTGCCCAGGAACGACTTTTTGTAAAAGAGGGCAACAGGATGCCGTGGGCGTTGGTATGAAGTTGGATGATCTATACCATGGAATGGATTTACCCAATAAATTGAAAATCGGTGTCAGTGGATGTCCAAATTCCTGTGCCGAGAATCACTTCAGGGATATAGGCATTATGGGTATGCCTAAGGGATTTAAAATACAAGTTGGTGGCAAGGGTGGTGTCAAACCGAGGATTGGAGATACTTTGTTTGAGAATATTGATGAAGAGGATCTCTATCCAATCATTGATACTGTTGTGAAGAACTATTCAGAGAATGGTAAGAAACATGAACGCTTAGGCGCTTATATTGATCGTATAGGCATTGAAGAATTTAGAAGACAAGTGGGAGAATAACCTCTTATAAAAGTTTCTGCTGATACCAGTGGAAACTTTTATATTTTAATGATATCGTCCCTCCCTGTCACATATACTTTATCAGTAACGAGAGGGAGGGAATCATGTGAAGCTACATATGTCATCCAAGAAAACAGTGCGCGGTCTGATGATTGCGTTTATTGCTATAGTAGTTCTGGTAACCAGTGTATATTTTATGAATACATGTACAACAGTATTTACCTCAAAAATGGAGGAAGAGTTTGCGCCTATAGTCCAAGGCATTTTTGATGCCCGGAACCGTGCCATTCTCGAGAAAGATTCAAGTTTGCTTGATACGCTGTACAATAGAGAACTAAGAAATGGTCAATGGGCCTATGAGCATGAGTTGAAAAAAATGAAATACCTTCATCGATGGGCAGAAAAGCAGGGAATTCAGTTTACAATCGTAGATGCCAAGACTATGATTAAATGGGTGAAGCAAAAAAATGATGGTTATGTCATTAATCTAATTACCTCAACGCAATATCACTATATATATGAAAATAATCCGGAGAAAGACAATGAGTTTCGGATTGGTACCTATCACTCCCTTGACCTAAAGCAAAAAGATGGTCGCTGGGTGATTACGAGGGAGTGGTACACAGACCCATTTGCAGACTCCTTGCAAATGGATTTGGAGAAGTCTGCGGCATATAAAGAATATATTTTGTCTCAGCAGGAGAGAAGCTTTACCGATTTAAACCCACGAAGAAGAGATGCCCTTGCCTACGCAGATCAATATTGCGGAGCTGCCGGTGATGAAGCATCAGGCTATGCTTATAACAAAAAATATAAGGATTACAATCCCCTAGGAGGAGACTGTGCGAACTTTGCATCCCAGATTCTCCATGAGGGAGGTAAATTTAGAAAAAATGGAACATGGAACTATGATGGTGGCGGTGGAAGTAAGGCCTGGGTAAACGCCCAAGCCTTTAAAAACTATATGCTTTATAGCGGCAGAGCTTCTAAAATTGCCTATGGAAGCTATGAAAAGGTATATAAGCAGGCGTACCAGTTATTGCCTGGGGATTTTGTAGCCTACGAAAAAAATGGAAAGGTCACCCATATTTCAGTGGTGACAGATGCAGATGCAAAAGGATATGCCTTGGTCAACTGCCACAATACGGATCGGTATCGGGTACCTTGGGATCTGGGATGGAGTAACAAAGGTATCAAGTTTTGGCTAGTAAGGGTACATTACTAGGGCATGTTGATTGTATAGCAAAA
>CALECF010000239.1 GCA_937948705.1 uncultured Anaerosolibacter sp.
GTGGAACCATGAGGTTAGGGATTTATCCATGTAAGGTATATGATGGAACCAAGGCGGAAGATGCCTATGGAGAGGACTTGATTTATGAAAGACATCGACATAGATATGAAGTAAGTAATCAATTTAGAGATCAACTACAAGTAGCAGGGCTGGTAATCAGCGGCATTTCTCCTGATGAGAGATTGGTAGAGATCGTGGAACTGCCAGATCATCCTTGGTTTGTAGCGGGACAATTCCATCCTGAATTCAAATCCAGACCAACGAGACCTCATCCGCTTTTTAGAGAATTTATTAAAGCATCCTACGAAAATAAGAAAAAATAAAGAGAGACAAGAATAAGGGAGGGCCATGTGCCCTCCCATGTATTTTAAACACGGTAGGGAACGACGCCCTCGTCGTTCCGCTTTTTCGTAGAGATAGACCTGCGTGTCCGTCGGTTTTAACAAGAAATTAAGAAAAACAGACATGGGGAAGTTGCTCGACAAAGTAGAGCCGCGTCCCCATATCTTATTATTATAAATAATAGGGATATATCCCCGAGAGACAGGCCTCTGTTGTTATGGTATAATTGGATTTGGGAAATTCTTAAATACTACTATCATTAACTAATTATTGGGAACGATCAGTGATCACTCCGGGGTTTTAATGTATTAGAAGCCGTGAGCTTCGGACTATAATATGTATAACTACTTAAAAAATTGCGAAAGTATGGTTTAAAGTAGGGGAGGGTCTCCGTGCCCTCCTATTTTCAATAGAAAGGGTTAATATCATGAAAAATATATCTAAAAAACGAGTTGTATACATCTTATATATTCTCTTTATCACCATTCTTGGTTTCTACACTAGGCACTGGTGGATTCACAATATCCCCACTCAACAAGTCTTTGACTTTGACACCTACCAAGAAATCGCAACCAATATATTCATGCACAAGGGCCACTCCTTCCGCGGTGAACCTATCGCTTTTCAAGGTATGGCTTATCCTATGTTGTTAGGATATGTCTACCGATGGATGGGAAGCAATGATATCATGGTTGCTAAAAACCTTAATGTGGTGATCTCTACATTAACCTTTATCATCAGCTTTTTCATCTTCGCCAAGCTAACCAATAAGCTATGGGTACTGGCCACGGCCTATACCATCGTAGCTTTGCTTCCGAACTATATCGCCTATACCAATGTAATCGGTACAGAGGTATTGAGTGCATTCCTTTTTTCAGTCATTATTTTGCTACAGCTATATCCCTTTGATAAGCGGATTCATTATCCCTTACTAGGTCTATTTATCGGAGTAACGGCTCTGGCAAAACCCTTTTTCATGGCCTATCCCGTGGTAGCAGCCGTAGCCCTATGGCTGAGAGAAAAGGATATCAAGAAAACAGCTATTTATTTTGCTACCCTCTTTGCTGTGATGGTTCTGGTGATCGCGCCATGGACCTATCGAAACTATCAGAAGTTTGGACGATTTATTCCCGTGTCCTACAACTCGGGCTATGTATTTTATCTAAATAATAATGAAAACAACAGCTCCGGAGGCTGGATGCCGATCAAAGATATGTATGCAACAGAGGATTTTAGGAGCCAGGTAGATGAGATCCTGGAGCATGGACAGCGAAGTGAAAAGCTGGCCCATGAGTTAGATCCTCTCTTTAAGGCGCAAGCTAAGAAGTGGATTGCAGAGAACCCAGGTAAGTTTCTAAACTTAGGGTTTCTAAGGGTGAAGGGCACCTTCTTCAGTGGTGCATGGGACATTGACTCATGGACGATGAACGAACTACGGGAAAAACAGGAATGGTGGGACAAGATGGAATTTGAGCGGAATAAGAATTTATTTAGAGGTTTTAGTGATATGATGATTCATCTCATGAGTTCTTTCGGTTTGGCCTATGTATTTTTTAACATCAAACCAGCCTTAATGTGTTTGTTTAATAGAAAGACCCTATTAGGGAATCACCTGATCATTCCTACAGTAAACATAGGATTCTTCCTAGCTATTTATTTCATCTTCGAAGGCCAAGCCAGATACAATTTTCCTTTGTTATTCTTGCTGGCAATCAGTGCAGTGCTATGCATAGAACGCCTTCACAGAGGCTTCACTAATACGAACAACCTGTAGGGATGGACCTGCGTGTCCGTCGGTCTTGTAGGGTTGGGTCTCTGCGCCCAACCGAGACTACAGAGAACAAGCTATCATTGTCCGGATCTTCTCGTAGGGGAGGGCCTTGTGTCCACCCGAAAGCATTTAGAAAAGTATCCTATATTTTGATAGACGATATTTTCGCTTATGATATAATAATGAAAAGGAGTGGATGCTATGGAAGATAAGATCTTTGATCTACTAACCAAAATGTATTTGGAAGTACAAGATTTGAAAACAGACATGCAGGGCGTAAAAATAGATATGCAGGGCATGAAAACAGATATGCAGGAAATGAAAGAAAACATGGCTACAAAGAAAGATATTGTAAGGCTTGAAAATAAAATGGATGACAACCATAAAGCACTATATGATGGTTATCAACAGAGTATGGAAGGTATCCATACATTAAACGAAAAAGTAGATAAGCTAACTGACCGGGTAGAACACCAAGAAATCAAGCTACAGGTTATCAAAGGCCTAAAATAAAACAAACACGCTCAACCAATGAGCGTGTTTTTATATGCGTATCAGTAGGGTTAGGTCTCTGTGCTAAGCCGAGATGGTAGGAAACGATGCCCTCATCGTTCCGTTTTCTCTTATATATACCGATAAACATTAAAAACCTTCTCTTCTAAATGATAAATATGAGCAATACAACCATGAAAAACTCGAAACAATATCAACAAATCCTTGGGCAAAGACAAGGTCTTCTCGAAAACCTTAGATCCCATGATCGTATTCAGCTTATAAGTCAACTTCCAATACTTAAAATCAAAATCTTCATCCACCAATAGAGGTTCGAAAATCGTATCCAGTATAGGAGCAAGCGCTCTGCCATAAGATAAAATCTCATCTTCTTTGAAACCAAGGTTCATGAGAATCTGAGGGATCTCGTGATAACTTACCATCCGGAGACACTGGATCAAGCTCTCTATATTCTGTACAAAGGTCTCATCGTATTCCTTGACACAACCAAAGTCGATAACCTCCAGCACTAGCTTTTCCTTGTCGCTTCGCACAAAAAAATTACCACTATGCGGATCCCCATGCAAGACGCCATATTGAAAGAAGGATTGAAAATAAAAGGAGAAGAGCAGATTTAGTACTTCTCTTTTTTCTCCCTCTGAGGCTTCTTGCAAAAAAAGCTTTAGAGGTATACCTGTGCACTTTTCTTCGACGAGAATATCTTTCTTTGTAAAATTTCCATATGTTCTCGGAATAAAAAGCTGAGGACTATTAGAGAAAAGCTCATGAAACCTTGCTAGAAGTCGTTCCTCCTGGAAGTAGTCTGTTTCAACTTGAAAAGTCTCCTTAAACTCCTGTAGATAAATCAGTAATAAGTCCTTACTCTCCTGTGGAAAACGAAAAAAATTGAAAAAAAGATTAAAAACCTTTTTCATAAATCGAAAATCATGATCCATATTCTCTTGAATCTCCGGATATTGAACCTTCACAATAACCTGCTTACCTTCAAGACTGCCCTCATATACCTGTCCAATAGAAGCCGCGGCAATGGGGGTTTCATTCAAATCGATCAGATGATTCGTCAATAGTTGGGCACGTAGATATAAAGAATTATCTTTAATAGGTATACCCTCATCCAATAACCTGCCAAAAACCTGATATCTTCGCCGATCCTTTAGATATAAAAACTGCCCAAACTTCTGGGGAACACCTTTTAGTTCACCCAGAAGCTCGAACAGTTTGCCCATGTCCTGTGGTTTTTCCTTCATAACGGAAAACAAAAACTTCATCAACTTATACTTACGTCCTAACTTCATATACGCACCTTCTCATATTGTAGGGACGCACCTATGTTGAAGCTACTGAAAAAGTCAAATAATACGTCAAATGTCTAGAACTGTCATTCTGAGTGTAACGAAGAATCTGTTATTTAAGTCATTTAAAAGATTCTTCATTTCACTGCGTTTCATTCAGAATGACAAAATTAGCCCTTTTTCAGTGGCCTGCATATGTGTGCCGTCCGCTGCTTTCATTTTGATGATCTAGGCTTTTAACCTATACCCTGACCTCGTACCTGCTCTACTCCTCATACTGATCAAACAATTCCGCCCACTGACTTTCTTTTCTTAACTTCGCCATTCGCTTCTTCCCTTGATCCGGCCACCAAATATAATCATGATA
>CALECF010000240.1 GCA_937948705.1 uncultured Anaerosolibacter sp.
ATCACTGCAACCCGCTTACCCTCAAGGTATTGTAAGTTTCCATCCTGTTCATAATACATCTTTGCCATATTATTTTCCCCCTTAAATTTAACTGATTTATATTTAATCATGATTCGCTAAGTTTTTAATTTCCAGCTTCTACTCCAGTAAATCCTAAGGATACCAATTCTCTTACACTATATACATCTACCAACTTTTCCATCTGGTGGATAGCTAGGGTAATATTCTCCTGTTCTTCTGGTAGCGTAATGGTTAATAGTGCGGTGTTAGGCTCAATACTCTCTTCCATTACGATTTTTTTCATACTGAAGCCTTTTCTTCTCATCAGCCCAGTAATTCGCATCAATACCTCGGGTTCATTGTTGACCAGTGCACAAATTGTTTTGTTCATGCTTACATTCCTCCTATTCACCAAAATTAAAAATCTCCCGTCCCTAGGATATAAAATATTTTATATCCTAGGGACGGGAGATTGCTTATTACCCGTGGTACCACCCTTGTTTACGATTTATTTACATAAATCGCCTCTTCAGGTCGAAGAAAAAAATTCTTTAACCTTAGCCATATAACGGTGGCATTTCTATTGTCATAGAAACCGGCCTTATCTACTAAGAAACCTTTTCGATTCGGCAGTTCAGGAGTGATTATTCTATACCACTTCAATACTGACTCTCAGCTAACGTCAGCTCTCTGTAATCAAAGGTTCGGTATTTTTCTCTCCCTCATAACTGTTTAAATATTCAATTATCGAATGATTAAGATTAATTGTACTACCTCATTCACATTATGTCAAGCTATATAAAAAAAGTTTTTTAAATTTACTAATTTTTCTATTAGTTTTTACTTTTCATTCCTCGTCTATTCCGCTATCACTAGAATCGTATTACTAATTTGCCTTCCTGGTGTAGTAAGATATTTTCCATCATAATAAAGTCCACTTGATGCCCCACCATCTAGGTTCATCGCTTGCTCCGCACCAAGCTTTACTAATGCTTCTGCCAACTGATTTAATGTAGCATTCGGTGTTGTTGCAAATAACAATACATTATCCTTTGTCACCCCCACACAACTTCTTGCTCCAGAAGCTGTAAGGATCTTGTTCTCTAAAAATCCTTCTTCTGTCGCTCTGACGGTTACCTTCCCATCGGTTACCAATCGGGGGCCTGCTCCCACAGCACCTTGAACCTGCTGCCAGAACGCTTCTTGCTCTGTGTCCGCAGCCAACTGCACCCTATATTCCACTGATTTTCCTACTACAAAACGATTAAGCAGCCTATCTCGTTCAGCTCCCAACAAATTAATGACAAAACCATTTTCAGGAATAGACATATTCCCTTCCTTGATTTCCTTAATGATCCCCTTCTCCACCACTACATTAGTCCCATAGTCAAAACCTACCTGGTCTCCCTGTTCTCTGGTATAGATATATACACTACTGCCATCCTTATTGGGTAGACTATTTATGCCATACCCCCACCAGTTATTGGGATAGCTGTAACTGCCATCGATTGCTCCTTCAATTTTAGGATTAATAACACGAAAATCTACTTTGTTGTCTCTTCCAAAACCAAATACTGTTTTCTTAGTCCCTAAATGCCCAATTTTTCCTTCAGAAATTAGTACGCCGTAGGGCTTTTTATTATCAGTATAAGCATCAAAAAAAGTACCGTTTATTGCTACCTTTGCATAATTCTTTTTGGCCATTTCAGCCAAAGCTTCCACTTGCCCTACCTGATTTTTCCCTAGAGCTACCTTTAATTTGATCTTGGGATTGGTCAAATCCACCTTTACCAACTGTATCTTAACTTTCTTCTGTCCAACCTTTACCGTAGTAGATTGTGCCTCCGTGGTAAAGATTCTGCCGATATGTATGACCTTATTTTGATTATTCCATTCCACTCTTTCACCAAATACCTCGCTGATAAAGCGGAGTGGAACATAGGTTTTATTCCCTCTGATCGTTGGAGCAGCAGCCATCTCATGGGGAAGTTGGTTTATATAAGCTTGCCTTCGGTCTATGTATAGTTTTATCTCTTGATCTCCACGGACAGCCGTTATCGATCTTTCCTCTGCATTCCAATCCACATTTGCCTGTAATGCTTCGAAAATCTCACGCATCCCTACCATTGTAACGCCTTGTTGTATATAAGGCTTGGTTGAAAAGTTCTGAAGCTGATTACGCAGGTAAATCTTAATGTCACTTTGTGCGGTTACAGTAGTACTGCTTAGCAGTAACACCAGCAAAAGTCCCAGTATATTTTTCATCCGTTTCATTTTCACCACTCCATTCTTTTTGTCTATCTTCACACGCAGTTTTGCAAAACAAAAAAGTTAATCGATCTACAGATTAACCCTTTTTTGTTTCTATCTATTTCCTGCTTAGTATACCATAGTCATGGTTCTATATAAAATAAAACCTGCTTCCTATTTACTGATTGGTTCTTAGGCTTTGATGCAGCTTATGCAGCAATAATGTCACAGCCCATACAGGCATCGGTTCATTTATTTTTTGCCTCCACCCTTCTGGATCCATGAGTATCCCTTCTTGGTGTAAATAATCAATTCCTTCATATTTCCATTGATCGTCAGCCTCTGCAGCCGGTGTTTGATAGGGATGATCAATATGGGCACAAAAAGCTTTTACCACCGCTTCTGCGTATTGCTGCCAATGATTTTGAAGCCTTTCTACATCCTGCTGGTTATCCGCAAATCCATATTCTACAATGATCGTCTCCACAGACCCAGTCTGACTATGCATAAAATAATAGTCCCGCTCCGGATTACTGGTTGAGGTCCTGGTAAAGGCTCTTCGAACGCTTTGACCTGCTTCCTCTAATGCTTCCAAGATACGTTTCGCAAGGTTACCATCACTGTGTATGCTATAGATCGTTTCTGCGCCTTCTCCGCCACCAGCATTGATATGATTTGAAATACAGTACCTTGCACCGGATTCTCTTACAATCCTAGTCCTCGCTGTGTTATCCAGATAAGTATCATCTTTTCTGGTCATTTCAACGCCAATACCTAGCTCCTGAAATCGCTTCAGCTGATACAAGGAAATGGTCAAAACAAAATCCTTTTCCTGCCAGTGCGCATTGTTTCCACCACCAGGGTCCCTTCCACCATGACCTGGATCAATAATGAGTATTATTTGCTCCATAAAACCTTCTCCCCTCCCTGAAATTTATTGTTTCTTCATCCATCTTATGAGGGACCTTCAGCATTGTATACCTTAAGTACATTTATATTATAGGGTTGACCATCACATATAATAAATTTGTCCCTTATATACTAAATAGCCAACTGAAGTGTAAGGTTATAACAGATACTTTAATAATGCAAATTAACCAGAGTGCTACAACTATCCATTTCACGCGTTCCCTTACCTTATATAAGAACCGTAGAAGGAGAAAAACGAAAAAAACAATTCCAATCCCTGTACATAGAGGCATCTTTTCAAACAACGGCTTTAGAATAGGGTTTGCCTCCTCGATCATCCCAACCTGTAGTCCATATAAGGTAAATATAACATCCAAAACCGTAAGACAGATAATAATGATAATGATTTGGCCTAGATTATTTGCTTTCATCAATACCCCCATTCTAGTGTGTGTAGGTGATTTTATCATGGAGCTAATTCAATAATCTATTCTAAAGTACGTGGTTATTACGAAATCATTTATAGTATTTGGTTCTCTGAAAAAACCTCTCTGAATAAATAATTCCAGTTCTGGAAACAATCAGTATCTTCATTTTTACAAAAAAAAAGACATGCAATTCCGATGCCTTTGACATAACATCTTATAATTGTTTTTCATCGCATTCGGTCACCTGTGCTTGTCACGCTTTTTCAATCCATTGAATATGATGCAATACAAGGAGCTTTAGTAGATGCTTTGCATTGACTCCTTGCAGCAAACCAAAACCCACTATTCTCAAATATAAAAAAGGAGTGATTTTATGGATAAATATGATGAAAATAATCAATATGATCAAGATGTAGAATCTATGCAGCAACCGCGATTCCCATTTGGACCGCCCTTCGGTCGTCCTTTTAGACCACGTAGACCTCCATTTGGACCAGGCACGCCACCCTTTGGACCTCCATTTGGACCAGGTACCCCTCCTTTTGGACCTCCAATTGGACCAGGTGCCCCTCCTTTTGGACCTCCAACTGGACCAGGCACCCCTCCTTTTGGACCTCCGACTGGACCACCAACAGCACCGCCACCTAGATTTACACCACAACAGCCACCTTCACTATTCTTTGTTGACCCCGGTGCCATAAGACCTTGTCTCTTTAGATTCTCCTATATTTGGTTAACAACAGGGCAGGCATTTTGGGCCTATCTAGTGTTCCAAGGACCTAATTCTGTAGCCGGATTCAGATGGACAGGATTCAGTTGGATATACTTTGGAACAGATTTGAGAAATATCAGCACCTTCGTCTGCTACTAGATAGTTTTCTCTTCATAAACATATAAAAACTGAGAGAGCCTCTCAGTTTTTATATGTCATTTGTTTTATTATGAGTACTGCGTATTTTAATAAAATCTAAAGCTAATCCTGTCAGCAACCCACCTAGAAATCCTGAAAAAAGCATCATCCCCATCAGTATTCTAGCCAAATCTTCAAACCCATTATATTGTCCAGTCTGAATCATTACAACATAATAAATACATGTGGCAATAGCAGCCATAGCAGGCATATATTTTACCCATGGCCTTTTCTGAAATATACGATGGAATAAATAGGTTACAGCCGCGAAAACCACCATAATTAAAAGCAAAATAGGAATCAATCTATTCATAACAATCATCTCCCTGATCTATAGTATTGCTTATATTTCAGTCTCATATTTATTAGACGAAAAAATTAGAGGATTGTTCCATTCATCAGACTTATCCTATAAGAGAGCAAATAAAAATGAAGAAGGTCTTCTATAACCTTCTTCATTTTCTCCTATAGCTACTTACTTAGCCTTATATAGTTCTACACGATTTCTTCCGTTGCTTTTGGATTTATAAAGAGCCTCATCAGCACGCTTCACCATTTCCATGTACTCCACTTGTTCATCTTTTTCCCTCACATAGATACCTATACTGACGGTAATGAAGATATCCTCTATTTCTGTCGGGATCCGGTGAGTCTCAATATTTTTTCGTATCCGATCACAGAGTTGAAACGCATCCTCCTTTGACAATCCAGGTAAAATAATACTGAACTCCTCACCGCCATATCTTCCTACTACATCACTTTTGCGTACTGTACCACTCAGTTTACATGCCATTTCTTTCAGCACTAGATCTCCTATCATATGACCATAGGTATCATTCACACGCTTAAAGTAGTCGATGTCCAGCATCGCAAAAGCAAGGGGGTCTCCGAAGCGTTCACTCTTGATATACTCTTTTTCAAGGAACTCTAAAAGTAAATTACGGTTATACACACCTGTCAATCCGTCTTTCATTGCGATCTCTCTTAACTGGTCTTGATAACGCTTAAAACGCAAAGCTGATTGCACTCTAGCGATAACTTCTATCTCATCAACAGGTTTCTTGATATAGTCAAAAGCCCCTAACCCTAAAGCATTTTTTATATCGCGGCTGTCTGTCTTTGCCGTAATCATTATGATAGGGATGTCTTGAGTAGTGGATTCCTCCTTCAATCTACGACAAACCTCAAAACCATCGAGTCCTGGCATCATGATATCCAGTAAAATGATGTCCGGTTTGTTTTCTTGTGCCACTTGAAGTACCGATAACCCACTGTCTAAAGTATAAACTATATAATTTTCATCCTCGAGAATATCTCTTAATAACCTTATATTATTAGCATTGTCATCGACAATAAGTACTTTGGACGTCATCTTACTTTTCTCCAATCCATTTTTTAATCTTCTCAATGAGCTGATCTTCATCAATAGGCTTGGAAAGATAATCATTGAAAATTTGTCGGAGTACTTCTTCCTCACTGACCGAGGCATGGGCTGTCACTGCAATCACAGGTGTATTTTTAAACATGGGATCTTGTTTCAATTTTTTTGTAACTTGAATCCCATCAGTGTCTGGTAGTGCAATATCCATAAGAATTAAGTCCAGGTCTTGGCCCCTAGCCATTTCTAAAGCCTCTGCCCCTGTGAGTGCTTTAACCAGTATCATTGTATCATCATAGTCTTCTAATATCTGTTCAAATAGACGCATATTATGAGCCTGATCCTCAACGATGAGTATTTTTTTCATGCTCTACCTTCTCCCTTACTTTGTCAATCAAAAACGCCAGCACGTCCTCAATATGATTTCCTGATTTCTGAATCAACATATTTGATCTTTTACGTAGCATCATTCTTTCATTTATATCTAAATCCTTTGCTGTAACTATAATAATAGGCAAGTCCTCAAGTGCCTTGTTTTTTTCAATTTCATTTATAACCTCGAAGCCATCCTTTTTAGGCATCATAATATCCAGTACTAGCAAATCAGGCTGCCATTGATGTAAAATATGTAGAGCTTCTTCTCCATCCTGTGCCAAACGATATCCGATGCCTTCTTCCTTCAAAAACTGTCCCATTAAATTTAAATAATTTTCATCATCATCTACCAGTAGCACTTCTATATCCTGCTTACGGGTAGAGGTCTGTTGTATGGCATCTAGCAATTCCTGCTGTTCCACTGGCTTGATCAGGTATTCATCGGCACGCATCTTATAAGCAAGATTTTTCTCACTTAATACTGAAGCCATAATTACGGGAATCTTTCTCGTTTTAGGATGATCCTTTAGTTCCGCAAGTATTTCCCAGCCATCTTTTTTGGGCAACATAATATCAAGTAAAATCACATCTGGTTGTATTTTTATTATTTCCTTGGAAATATCCTCTTCTCCACCAAGCGAAAAAATCTCAAATCCATGTTCTCCCAAATACTGTTTATACAAGCGTTGCACGTTTGGATCATCGTCAATACAAACAACCTTTTTCCCTAGGGTATTCGTTTTTGATACAAGTCTGTCTCTATTGTTCATTTGCTTTTTATCGTATTTTATTGGTAGATGTACAGTAAATCTTGTGCCCTGTCCAAAAGTACTTTCCACTTCGATACATCCACCAAGCATTTCTACAAACCGCTTGGTAATTGATAATCCCAGTCCTGTCCCGCCTATTTTTCGGGTATAGGAACCATCCACCTGTCGAAATTCATCAAAGATATACTGCAAATCCTCCTGTTGGATGCCTACCCCTTCGTCCTGAACAGTAATAGAATACATGCTGAGATCCTTCTTGATAGTTACTTTTACAGTTCCTTGGTCAGAATACTTAAACGCATTGCTCAGAAGATTAATCAGTATTTGCTTTACTTTGATTCGATCTCCAATCATATAGATTGGTTCCAAAGTATATAATTGTTGCTGATAGTGGATAGACCTACTTCCAATCAAGGTTTTTGTCATAATATGAACTTCATCCAACACCTTCTCTAGCTGAAACTCATCTACATTGACTTCCATTTTACCCGCTTCAATTTTAGAATAATCCAGCAAGTCATTAATTAAATCTAAAAGATGCTGTGCTTCTTCCTTAACGATTTTAAGATTCTCCATTTGCACCTCGGGCAAAATTTCCACTGTCTTTTTAATAACACGATTTGTAAAACCAATAATAGAGTTAAGGGGTGTACGAAGCTCGTGGGACATATTAGCCAAAAATTGACTCTTTAATTTATTAGCTTCGATCGCCTCTGCCCTTTGTACTTTTAATTCCTCATTCTTTGCCTTCAGCTGTTCTTCTCGAATCACAATAGCGGCCTGCATATTATTGAAGGTATCAATCATCGTGTCCAGTTCATTATTGGTTCTGTGAAGAATCGGATTTTGATAGTCCTGTCTGATAATATTTTCTGAAGCAGAAATTAACATATTTAGGGGCCCTAGTATCTTTTTGGTTAAAAAGAATGCTAAAAGCATTCCAATGAAAAGCACACCAATTCCCAAGAAAAAGATCACCCGCTTTAAGACATCGATAGGCTTCATCATTTCCTTGTCTATAAACTCTACGATTAAGCCTGCCTGTATGGACTCCAACCATTCATAGGAGCCGAATACTTCTTTACCTTCGAAATCCAAATACTGGTCCGTTCCCTCTTCACCATTTTTCACTCTTTCTACTGCAATGGTGTTAATTTTGTACTTTTCTTTATTGAGATTTTTTCTGTCGTTAATAAAGTCACTGATAAATCTACTATCGGTGACAAAGGTTCCCTCATTATCTACGAGATAGGCATGTCCCATATTCCCTAGTTTTAAGGCTTCGATAATCTCCTTTATTCTTTCAAGGGAAATCAAGCCAGTCAGTACAAACTTTACTTCTCCATTTATATAAATAGGCTCTGAGATTACCATCACCGGATAGTTATCTTTTCTGCTTTGAACAAATCCAGTTATGCTAGACTTACCCTGCATGGCATCTATAAAATATTTCCGATCTACTACATTGATAGCCTTTACTGCGCCATCCTTGGAATTAATTATATTCCCTGCTTCATCTAAGATCACAATGTCATAAAAGTTTTCATTCCAGGATAATTGGTCTATAAGGATCTTAGTTACCTCAGGATTTTCAAGTCTATCAGGTGCTAGATTGCCCAGATAATTGGCTTGTATACGTATACTATACGTTCTTCCTTTTATCCACCGTTGTATAGTTTCTGAAACCTCCATACGATAGCTTTCTGCGATTAAAAGGTGCTGTTCTCGTAAAGACTCCTGTGATACAGTCAGTAACACAAAGGATATTGTGAATAAAGTAAAGCAGATTAACAACAAAAAGGCAAAAAACTGCCTTGAGAATATTTTACTTCGAAATAAACGGAACATTCTTGACTCTCCTTTAATGATTCCCTAGAATTAAAAATACGCTGCATGCTCAACGTAGTATTAAAAATTTATTATATAATTTTCTTAGTCACAAAGTCTAATATTCGACATATTTCATCAAATCCCTTTATTTTCACATTGTCCTTTTCTATTCGGGACCCTTAATATTTTATAGCTTTGAAAGATGTTCTCACCCTGTTATTTCAGGACCATGGCAAGTATAAAAACCTACGAAACCATAATGCGGCTATACATATTCCAACAGCGATGCAAATCTGCAGTATACCTCGATACCCCGTCGTGGGGATACTTTCTTGGTTTACAGCTTTTTCAATATCTTCTAAAATTAAATCTAGGTCTTGAATTTTTCGGTATCTCTCAATCGTCAGATCCCATTTACTGCTCTGAAAGCTTCCTTGTTCCAGTTTAATAGAGGCTTCAGTCTCTCCTAGTGTCACTAA
>CALECF010000241.1 GCA_937948705.1 uncultured Anaerosolibacter sp.
TTGGAAACTAATCCTACAGAAAGGCTGGTGCGTTGATTGCAAATCCCTAGAATCCATCATGACTCCCATCAATCTTTTTATCGATCTCCCTTTGGTGCTGTCCCTTGCCATCAGAGGATTTCTCTAAATCTGTCGATTCAACCAGGGGAACAAGAAATCCTTCAAGTAAGCCTCCACCTTTGGACCAATAAGGAGAATGAAAAACTTTTAGCCATGCATCCATCTGAACCCTTGGATCATCAGCAAAGTTATAGCGTATCATTTGATGGGCCCTCTTACCCTTGCCTTTTATGGTACTACTTTATCATAACCACCCATACAGCCACCTATTATTATGGAAATAACCCTCTCCAACAAGGAGGGGTTGGGCAATGTTATCCTCAACAACCCCCTGCTTATCAGATTACTGTATATAAGGAAAATAGTGCCACCCCTTCCTGGTTTAAGACATCGGTCATGTATCAGGTTTTTGTGGATCGATATCACAATGGATCCCAGGATGGCAGCATCATGAATCCAAAGGCTGGCGCATATCTCTATTCGGACTGGGATGCTACGCCTTCCTATATCCGCCATCAAGAAACTGGCGCCATTTTACAATATGATTTTTTTGGTGGTAATCTCCTAGGCTTACTGAAAAAATTACCCTATTTAAAATTCCTTGGGATCAACATTCTCTATTTGAATCCTGTTTTTGAATCGCCTAGCAATCATAAGTATGATACAGCCAATTATAAAAGAATAGACCCCATGTATGGGGATCAAGAGGTGTTTCAATTCCTTTGTGACGAAGCGAAAAGATTAGAAATATCTATTATTTTAGATGGTGTCTTTAGCCATACAGGTAGTGATAGTATCTACTTTAATAAAGCAGGACACTATCCGAGTCTAGGTGCTTACCAATCTATAGATTCGTCCTATTATCCATGGTATCGCTTTGAAACTTATCCCGACAAATATGATTGCTGGTGGGGAATTGACACCATGCCCAACGTTAATGAAACAGAAGCTTCTTTTCAAAATTTTATCATTCATGATGAAGATAGTGTCCTTCAACATTGGATGGACTTGGGAGTCAAGGGGTGGAGACTGGATGTGGCTGACGAATTACCCAGTGCATTCATCAAAGCCCTACGTAAAAGAATGAAAGAAATTACTTCTGATAGTATTTTGATTGGAGAAGTGTGGGAAGATGCTTCTAATAAAATCAGCTATGGCGAATCCCGTGAATATCTACTTGGCGATGAGTTGGATTCCGTCATGAATTATCCTTTCCGAAGGATTCTTCTAGATTTTATTCTTGGCCATTCCAACAGCTATCAAGTACACCATGGGCTTATGGCCTTATACGAAAACTATCCCTGCCATCATTTCTATGCGATGATGAACCTGATCGGAAGCCATGATGTCCCTAGGATTCTAACATTGTTGGGTGATCCACCCTCTGAGGCATCTCTATCCAAGGAAGAGCAAGGCTATTATCGCCTTTCCCCTGAACAAAAGGAAAGAGCCGTAGGTAGGTTAAAGGTCCTTAGCTTACTACAGATGACCTTCCCAGGTGTACCTTGTATCTATTATGGGGATGAAGCCGGTCTAGAAGGTTATAGTGATCCACTGAATCGCCGAACTTATCCCTGGGGACAAGAAAATCAAGATCTTTTGGCCTGGTATAGAAAAATCATTGGAATCCGCCATCAATATGATGCCCTTTCCACAGGTGATTGGATTTCTTGGCCTATCCATGAAGATATTTATGGCTATATGCGCAGTATTGAATTGGAACAGGATTCCTTTGGAGAGAAGAAAATGAACAACCGTATTTTTATATTTATCAATAGAAATCAATATCATGAAATTCCTTTTTCCATTGACGTATCCCCATTTGATCATGAGCCCTGGCTCGATATCCTCAATGACAATCATAGCATTCCTGTTTTAGATAACACCCTACATCTCTCCCTTAAACCTCTAGAAGGTAAAATAATAGTGCAGAAGCGATAAGCTTCTGCACTATTTCTATTGGGCCGCTAATTTCTGTCTTACTACTTCTATTCCCTTCTGTAACTGAATATCATCAGCATCTTTTACTTCCCCTGGTGTTGTCTCTTCCTCAGGTGCTTCCACCGTGATGTCAGGTTCGATGCCTTTTCCATGTATATACGTTCCATTTGGTGTAAAGTATTGGGAGGTCGTCAACTTAAATCCTGTTCCATCTTCTAATGCTTTTACCCTCTGAACCAAGCCTTTTCCAAAGGTTGTAGTTCCAATAAGTGTTCCTGATTTTGTATCTTTTACTGCACCAGACAAAATCTCCGATGCACTGGCACTTCCTTTGTTGACTAAAATAACGTATGGAATCTCTACTTTTCCAGCACCGGAATATTCATACTCCCGCTCTCCTAAACGATCCTGGGTATAAACTACCACCGTTTTCCCCAATAATTCATCAGCAATTTTCACACATTCACTTAATAGTCCTCCAGGATTATTCCTTAAGTCAATGACCAAGCCTTTCATATTCTGCTTTTGTAGCTGGGTTAGCTGATTTTTAAAATCTTCTGCTGTCATTTCATCAAACATAGTGATGCGTATATAACCTAAATCATTCTCCAACATTCTAGATTTCACCGTCTTTAAGCGAATCTCTTCCCGAACAAGCTCCACATCAAAGGGTTGATTTTTTCCTTCCCGGTAAACGGTTAGCGTCACCTTCGTACCCGGCTTACCCTTTATGATAGCCACTGCTTCATCCAATTTTTCACCTGGGTATTCCTTCCCATTTACTTTTAAAATCTTATCTCCCGATTTTAATCCTGCCCGTTCTCCCGGTGTATCCTCAATAGGAGATACCACTGTAATATAACCATCCTCACCTGGGGTCATGATGACACCAATACCGCCATAAATTCCTTTGGTATGGGTCATAAAGTCATCGAATTCTTTTTTACTCATGTAGACAGAATAAGGATCTTCTAAAGACTGAAATAGACCTTTGATGATACCATCTTCAATCTTACTTTCATCTACATCTTTATAGTAATTTGTCTCGATAAATTCCTTTAAGCTAAGAACCTTTTTGTAGCTTTGGGATAAATCCTTGTAATAATCGTAATTCTTCTTTGAAATAATAACCCTTTCCCCTATGTTCAATGCAAAAACATTTGTAACGGTAAACGTAATCACACTGGTCAGCAGTACCAAAATCATGGCACCCAAAATGGCATTCTTTTTGCTAATCATTTATGCTTCACCTCATTTAAAAATAATTGGTACTGTTTGCTTGGATTCACCAGCATAACTTATATTATTCCACACCTAAGTTGAATATAACAATATTTTATACTCTTTTCATCACCACAACAGTAATACCCTTCAAATATGATTTAAAATTTTCTTCCCTATCAATTATACCATCAATTTCTTCCATTGCAAATTTATTACAAGGGCAAAAAACTGAAAGTCGGGTATACTACCCGACGAGCCAAGTCATGAAATTCAATGAAAATATCATTATATATTCATTTTTCTACAATAATCATAGTTTCCTTGATTTTCTATAAGCCTCCATATCTTCCTCATATCCCTTAGCAATTCTATGAATGATGGGATGATCCACAGAAGCAAATAGGTGGACCCCTGTACTTCGAATGGGCAGCACATTCACCGATGTTCCTGTCATAAAAGCACCTTCCATTAGAGAGGTTTCTGTTTCATGGATATGTTGTTCTATCACCGATATCCCTATGTTCTTACACACTTCCATGATTCGCATTCTCGTTACACCCAGTAGAACCTCTCCCGATGGTGCGGTATACACCTGACTTCCTCTCACATAAAATATATTGGAACGACTACCCTCTGTGATATATCCATCATGATTCACCAAGATGGCTTCAAATGCTCCCTCTTCCTTTATCTTTTCGGCAATCTGTTTTCTCAAATCTAAATTCATCAGCTTGGCATTTGGATTTTCCCGTTCTGAATGAAAATGAATCGTATGAATTCCAGTATCATAGATATGCTTTTCTGGATAGTGACTTTCCACAAAATATTGGAGAAATATCTGTTCTTCCCTATCTAAGCCATGACAGAGTAGTTTTATGTTCATATTTGGGTACTTATTTGCCTCCATCAACTTCATCATTTCACTGACGATTTCCTCATCACTTTTAAGGATCGAATAGTCTAGAATTTCAGCTGATTTCCGCATTCTCGCCAAATGCTCTTCTAAATACAAAGGCACCTTGTCCACAACACGGATTACCTCATATATACTTTGAGATTGGATATCTTGGAATACTTGATCTTCTTCTGTAGGACATAGTACACCATTTGCCATATAATAATCTAAAGTCGCCTCTCGCTTCATGTTGTCACCTCAAAATTTTATAGTCTTTTTCTCTATTCATATTATACCGCAAAAGCTATGAAAGTTTATTCATTCCCACCTATTCTTTTTATTTGATGTGAGAGACGAGGGATTGATTCTATTGGAGAAATGTTTTCATCATTTTTAAAACATAGCCTTTATCAATTCCTTGGTATAGTCATTTTTAGGGTTGCCCATGACCTGCTCCTTGTCTCCTATTTCAAGAATCTTTCCTTTGTACATCACAGCTATACGATCACAAATATGCTGTACCACTTTTAAATCATGGGAGATAAATAAATAGGTTAATGCTAATTCTTCTTTCAGTTCGGTCAATAAATTTAATATCTGCCCCTGTACAGACACATCCAATGCAGATACGGGTTCATCACAGATCACCAGGCTAGGTCTTGTAGCGATGGCTCGAGCAATCCCTACCCGTTGTTTCTGTCCTCCGCTCAACTGATAGGTAAACTTATGCTTATCCTTTCCAGTCAATCCAACCATACTCAAAAGCCTGTCTATCTCTGACTCTACTTCTATTTCTGGTACAATATTATGAATTCTTAAGGGTACAGCAATGAGCTCACCAATGGTCACCTTTGGGTCTAGGGTTTCTTGCGCCTGCTGAAAAATAATCTGGATGTCCTTTCTTTTTCTCCTCATGGTACTTTCTGATATCTGTAAAAGATTTTCTCCCTGAAAAAACACATGACCCGCATCAGCAGAGATCAGTCTAAGGATTAATTCTCCTGTAGTCGTCTTTCCGCTCCCGCTTTCACCAATCAAGCCCATTGTCTCTCCCTCATAAATATCAAAGGAAACATTATCAACAGCTTTAATCACAGTCTTAGGAGATATCATATTTTTCTTGACCACATAATGTTTAGAAAGATTTTCAACACGTAGCAATACTTTCCCCATATAATCACCTTTACCTCCCTCTTGATTCGGCATGGACACATCTAACCTTCCTTTTTCCCTCTAGGTTCATCATGGGTGGTATACCTGCCCTGCATAAATCAACTCTATACTTACAACGATCATAAAAGGGACATTCATTCCGCAGCTCATAGGGATTCGGAGGCATCCCTTCCAAGCTATACAAGGATTTCTCACCTTCATTCAATGACGCTACACATTTTAATAGCTCCACGGTATATGGATGAACGGGATTTTCTAAAACATCCTGTACCCGGCCTTCTTCCATCACAAGACCACCATACATAATCATCACTTTATCACACAAAAATCGGGCCACATCAAAATCATGGGTAATAATCATGATGGCCGTGCCATATTTCTCATTAATATTTTTTAAAAGATTTAATACCTTTCGACGTAAAGAAGCATCTATGGCACTGGTAGGTTCATCAGCAATAATCAGCTGGGGTCTACACACAATGGCCATGGCAATATTTATTCTCTGACACTGACCTCCACTCAATTGGAAAGGATACATATTATAGATTAGATTGGCATTATCTAACCCTATTTCTTCCATAACCCTTAAAATCTCTTTTTTTTCAACCTGTAGCTTATGGATCTTGACAATTTCCATCATTTGACTTCCAACCCTTCGGTAAGGATTCAGTGAAGCCACAGCATCTTGAAATATATATGCAATTTCCCTTCCTCTTATTTTCTCCAACTCATGTTGTGATACGTTTAATAGATTCCTCTCACCGAACCAAATTTCGCCATCATCCATTCTACCATCTCCATCGGAAACCAGTCCTAAAATAGCTGTAGAGCTGACAGTTTTCCCGCTGCCCGACTCTCCTAGGACACCCATAATCTCTCCCTTATTTAGCTCTAAGTCGATCCCCCGTACCACCTGTATTCTATCTTTCCCGTAAGGAAAAGATATTTTAAGATTTTTTATCTGTAATAATTTTGCATCTTCCATGGGCATTCACATCCAATTAATAATTATTATTTTGTATCGTCTCAAGTAAAATTTCTCCCAGCATATCTAAGTTTACTGTTTTTTTTGCATCTTGATGATCTTCTTGCATACTCAAAATGATGGTTGGTGTGTTGGCTTCATAATAAAGAATCTTATCCATATAGTTTTCCTTCTTGGCGCCGGTGGACATATCTACCCTATATTCTTTTTGGATGACATTTCTTTTCCGTATTTGATTCTCTAACTGATGATTAAACCCAAAAGAGAAGTATCTGGTGATAGGCGCCTGTCTGCCGTTAAGGTATATCGCCTCCCCCTTATCGTCCTGGAGCTTGGTTAGATCTATGTACAATTCACTTTTTTCTGGATTATACAAGGGCTGCATTCCGTAGGCTCTCTTGCCGTCATAAGGATCGCTCAATGTCCCATCCCAGAATACAAAAATAATGGTTCTGCTTTTCTCATGGTTCTGCTGAAACAATTTTTTAGCCAGTTCCAAGGCAAATAAAATCCGATTTTCCCCCAGTTCTTTATGAGCCTGATCATAATTATATCCTACACCTATGATAATAGCTTCCTCTCCTACCCTTTCATCATTTCCGGGTATAACACCCACAACATTCCTTCCGATACTTTCTAATTTCTTACTCTTCATCGTTATCTGTATTTCCTCGCCTGCCAACTGCTTTAGGGTGGTCCCAGTCTCTGGGGTAACCCACATCACAACCCCGGAGTAAACGTCCTTTCCCATTGGATAAGGCAAAGCTTTCTCCCCAGGGAGAATACAGAGGATACCCTTTACATCTGATTCTTTCATCATCTTCTTTACTAAATATTCAAATCCTTTATCTGAATACAGCCTACTGTCCAATAGAATAAATTGATCCTTCATCTGTGTAAAATCTTTCATAGTAAGCATATCCATTTCAGAAGCATCATTGAGTTTCCCCGTTAGCTCCTTATCACCAAAGCTTTGCACCACAAAATCCTCGCCATGAACGAATTCTCTTTTCTCCATAGTCTTAGACTGTATCTTTAAACTTGCTTCAATAGGGATATAAATATCTTCCGTTTTGTATTCATGAACATACCCGTTGTCATGGATCGGCCTTAGACCTATTTTTTCAAGGGCCCCTCCAATATTCTCTGCAGTTTTTTTTCCCTGATCAGTACCAATCAGAACCTCATCAAAGGCATCATAGGAGAATATGTCCCTAGAATTTGTGAGCTGGAAGACATCTGTATGTTGTCTCCATATGCTTACACCCATAACGGCAGATAAAACACATAACATGGCCAATGTAACAAGGGCAAATTGCTTGCTACGGAACATAGAATCTTTCCTAAATGGCGACTTGAATTTTCCAATACGCAGCAAGCGCCTTAAATATACTAAATACTTAGAATTTTTTTCCTGAAACTGCTCTCGTAAACCTTCCCCAACCAAGTTAAAACCTAAAATACTAATAAAAAAAGCTATCCCTGGAAATAAAACTGTCCAAGGGGCTACCCGTATGTAGTTTCTTGCGCTCCCCAGCATGCTCGCCCATTCGGGTTCGTAACTAATATTTAAAAATACCGTCTGACCACCTTCTGTATCTGCTACGAATCCCATATTCCCCACAAATACACCGAAAATACCAAACTGCATCATCATGGTCAATACCCTGGAGATTTCCATAAAAAATAATATCACGAATTCTGCAATCAAATGAGGAATGACATTTTCTAAAGAAATCTGTAATTGACTCTTTCCAATGGCAATCTCTCCTTTGATAAATGGCTTTGCTAGAACCTCCTGCACCCTTTCCATAATCATTTTCCCAAGCTTAGCCCAGTCAATGACCGTCAATACCAGGACAAAGGCAACGATAGACTGTTCCTTGTACAGATTTGCAAAGAAATTCATTTTTAAAATAATGATACCAATAAGCAAAGCGGGAAGGGCACTAAAAATAATGCTGCATTGTTCAATAATCAGTTTCGAAGTATAACTACCAAAACCCGCTGCTATACCTAGAGGGACTGCCAATAGAAATCTACCCATCACAACCAAAATACTTATGGTCAGGGTAAGCTTAGTGCCATAGATGATTAAGGATAGAATATCCCGCCCCATCTCATCTGTACCCAGGGGCCTCTCTTTAGAGGGTGCAAAGGGCGGAGTTTGAAGATTCAATTCACCGTTTTCATAATTCCACGATCGGATCGTTTGTGCGCTATAAGGATTTACCGTAGTAAGGAGCTGAGGAAAAAACATGGTGCATATTAAGATGATCAGGATACAGCTTCCAAGCACAAGGGGTAAATTTATTTTCTTCATTGTATACCCTCCCTTTTAAGGGGATTTATGATAAATGATAGTGCTGCAAATCCTGTGTTAAAGACAATATACATAAGTCCTAGAGATAGAGATAAGCCTATAAAAGTCCCTTGATCATTTTCCTGATATCCCTTCAGCAACATATAAATCACGCCTGGATAGTGGAAAAAATATTCTACAATAATTAAATTTGAGATGATGATAGGTACTACCGAGGATAGAGAGTCGATGACCTTCATGACCACACCAATGAGCAGGTGTCCTATCAATATCCTATATTTTGAAAGACCTTTTGCTTTGGCTGCTTTAAAATAGTCCTTTCTCATTTCTTCATGGATGACCACCGTCGTAATCCTTGCTATATATACCGATGGCACGACAGATAGGCATATCAATGGAAGAATGAATTTTCTCATGATTTCCTTGGTCATGATAGGTGTTAGTATATTATATTTATACATGTACACGGCCATAATTTGAATGATAATTACGATGAGAACATCCGGTATGGACAAGGCTGCTACCGTTCCCATCGTCCTGAGGCTGCCCTTTCTATGATCTCTATAACCATCAAAAACTCCTTTTATAATTCCTAGAATCGTTGAGAGAATTAAAGTTGAAAGAATAAGGATCATACTCTTACCAAAGGAGTTCATTACAATATCCTTGATATCCACCCTGCCAAGGGACTTGCCCAATCCATTGTCAAGCAAACCCCTTATATAAAGCACACTTTTTTTTACGGTCAAAGAAATAGATAGATTGGTGTTTACAACACCGTGATCAATGATTAAATTAAAATTCGTGGGTATATTCGCTATAAATACAAGAAGGAATACAACAATTGTCACCAAAAAAGTATAGTGATACATGGTTGTCAATAGACGAAATGGCATTGAATAGTATATGTCCTCCACCTTCCATCTTCCTATTAGGATCCTTGCATTTGACCTACTCAAATAATAAATGAGATAAATCATGATGCCCAGGAACCCTAAACTGCCTAAGAAAATTGACTCTGAGGTTTTCAAGTAATCTGGCATAAAATCTCCGTAAACTTCACCCTTGATATAATCCAACAGCACAACGGCTACTTTGGATAAATTCTCCTTACTGATGTTCTGGATGTCATCCTTATAAGTATGGATATTATGCTTGCGCCCTATGTTTTCAAAATTATCTTCAATGAGCACCGCTGGTACCCTTTTTTCTATAAAAGGTCCATGATCACTGGCCAAAAAGTTGCTTTCTTTTGCCTTGATTCCCCGCAAGTCTGCCAACAGCTTAAACTTATTCCGCAGCATCTCACCTTTCTGACCAGCTGAAGCAAAATCGATTTCCTGCATAGTCACCGAACCGATACAGTCCAACTGGATCACTTGAGTTTTATCCAGGGGATATATAGGGTGATTCGTATAATATCGTGAACCAGCAATCCCACCCTCTTCATTATTCCACCCTGCAAATATAATGGTCTTACCAGGAGGCGACCTTTGGGCTTTGATCACCCTAGCCATTTCCATCATCATACCTGTTCCCGAAGCATCATCCAATGCGCCTGGAAAGAATCGGCCATCATATTCGGCGCCTACATGATCTACATGGGCAGAAATGATAACATACCCTGCATTGGGATCGTTCCCTTGAATTTTCCCTAGGATATTTGCTGTACTTACATGCTGAAAACCATAATAATATCCAATATCTGCCTTATATTTTTTCTCAGCATGACGCTTTAGCTCGATAAATACCGGCATTTCCACATAATGAAGGATGATTTCCTGTCCATCTAGCCTAAAGAGATTGCCCGAACCTTTCATCATCCTCACAGGATCGATTCTTCGTCGCGGATCCAATCTCCAATCACGATCATTTATCGTAGCGACTATACCCTTCACCCCATGGGCCTTGGCATAATCCACATCCTCTTCTTGCAAAGGCAAATCTACTAAAATTACCTTGTCTCTAATCTCATGATCTTCATAACTTCGAATGTGCATGGATAAATAGATTAACTCCCCTTCTATTTCTCCACGCCCCTGGAATGTATCCCGGTAATGTTCTCGCAATTTATATTCTTGAATCCGATTTCCTTTTTCGTCTGTGATATAAAAATAAGATGCTTTATCATAAGAAGCTACCATGCTCTTGAAATCCTGATAATAGCTCCCATCTTCCCCACCAGGTTCGACTCCTATTTCCTTAAAGTAACTCTCAATATATGTAAGGGCAAGTTGGTTCCCCTCCGTACCTGGCAATCGTCCATTATAGGGTGGGGACGCCAGTTCTTGAATATGATCATACACCCGATTCACATCAAAGAAGCTTTCATCAAATTGTTTCTGCCAGCCATATATTAAAATACTTCCAAATATGCCAATCAAAAGACAACAAGAGATCATCATGATCTTGTTTACCCCTTTTATTTTTTCAAATCGACTTTTCATGAAGTCCCACCCTTTTCTACATTCTTTGATTAAGATTAAATACCTACCCTTTCATACTATTACAAATGTTTCGAAATATCAAAGCTATATCCCATTTGTTACTTTTTTGTAATCTGCATAAAAAAAATCGGATCCATGGATCCGTTTTTTTCAAACGATACAACTAATATTTAATGAACTTCTCTCCAGGCACGCTGCAGATGAAGCATTTCTCTGGAACAGCCTTTTCGATATTTCCACAGAGTGGACATAAGTAATAGAATATTTCTTCTGTGTTGTCTACATCCGCAAGGGCTTCTTCATATAATCTAGCATGAACCTCTTCTGCTTTTAGGGCATATGTAAATGTACGAATCGCAGCTTGGTCGCCTTCTTCCTCGGCTACCTTTAAGAACTCAGGATACATATCCTTATACTCATAGGTTTCTCCACCTACCGCGTCCTTTAAGTTCGCTACAGTGTCCTTAATCTTCCCAGCTACTTCAAAGTGCTTGTGGGCATGAAGTGTTTCTGCATCCGCAGCAGCTCTAAATAATTTTGCTGCGTTTACTTTCCCCTCAGCTTCTGCTTTCTTGCCATAAGCTAGATACTTTCTGTTGGCTTGAGATTCCCCAGCAAAAGCAGCCATTAAGTTCTCTAATGTTTTTTTATTTTCCATCGTTAACCCCTCCATTTAATAAATAATTTCTACTAACTAATAATGATTATAAATTAAAAGGCTAAAAAAATCAACCTTTTCTTTCCATTTTTTCCAATTCTGCAGGTTCAGCAGCTAGTATTATATATACCCAAGACCTTTCGTCTTAAACAAAATTTTTATGTTCTTATCGCCTTTTCATTCACCGCCATATGCTGGTAAATATTATTGCGTTTATATAAAATAAAGCTTAGTATAAATCGAAATGCCAAGTCGAAAGTCATGGCTAACCAAACACCAATAATGTTAAAACCTAGATTTAGGGAAAGAAAATATGCAAAAGGCAGTCGTACCAGCCATAAACCTGTTCCTGCTACAATCATAGGTACCTTTGTGAATCCAGCACCCCTTAATGCACCGTTCAATACCCCTGCCACATTCTGAGGAATCTGAACAATAGCCATGAGCATTAGATACTTTACGCCTAATCCAATCACACCCACATCATTGGTCAGCAAGCCCATGACCTTCCCAGGAAGGAATAGCAAAATTACCACACTAAAACTGGTGAGTATAATGGAACCCTTTACAATTTCAGCCATATATCTTTTTCCCATGTCAGGATCTTTACTCCCGATGGCTTGACCTATAAAGGCTGTGGCAGCAATACTGAAGCCCGCCGCAGGCATATAGGAAATGGCCTCTGCTTGTAATCCCAGCTGATGGGCAGCCAGGGCTTCTACCCCAAACTTTAATATCAATCTTGTCAATAAGATGGTACAGATCTGCCAAAAAATAGACTCAAAAGCTGTAGGCATACCCATTCTGTATATATCTTGAATACGCTCCCTATTCATTTTAAAAAAGGAAATATTTAATAAGCCTCCCATGACACCGTCCTTGTTGAATAAAACATATACACCCATACTGGCACCCACAAACTGTGCAATCACTGTACCTATGGCTGCACCAGTGATGCCTAATGGAGGAAAACCCATCTTACCAAAGATCATCACATAACTGGCGCCTATATTGACCAGATTCATAATTAGAGCGATTTTCATAGGAGTCTTAGTATTCCCCATACCTTGAAGTACACCGGCAACAACCAGCATGATGACAAGGAAAGGAAGTCCGAGAGATACTGTTTTTAAGTAAACTAAGCTCTTTGCTAATAATTCTCCCTCAGCATTAAACCAGCCGATAAAGAAATCTGTTTTCAAATAAATAAGAAGTTGAATACCCATAACAAATAGGATACAAGAGAGGAGTGTCTGCTGAATGACATTTTTTAATTTATTATAATCCCCAGCACCATAGGCCTGGGCGACAAAAACTGTACCTCCCGTGGCTATACCTTTAAACAATGCCCAAACAATCTGGGTAATCCGCATACTTAACCCCATGGCAGACACCGCCAAAGCCCCCGTCCAGCCGATCATGGCCGTGGATATAAAGCCAGCAAGTAACTGAAGTATATTTTCCATACAAATGGGAATAACCATGGAATAAATCTTTTTCCGAACCTCACGATTGGAAAATATGGCCTTCTCTGCAAGTATCATATCGTCACCCCGCCTTACTAAAATACATTTCGCTACCCTAAATATTATATAATATTTTTTTAACATATAGTATTTATTTTTTATGAGTGTGATAGAATATTTGCTGATTTCATGGATTTATACGATTGTGTCTTACCCATTTATTATCTTTGCTTTCCTTCTGCCAATATTTCGTGGATATATTCTTTCAAAGAAACCCTTGTGTTCCCCCCTCTACCCACCGTTGTCTCTGCGCAGATCATGGAATTCAAAATGGCTTCTTCAGTAGCCTCTGCCACTGCTTTAAATACTCCATCGATTTCATTTTCATTCAACATCTCTATACTGATAATAGGGTTTTTCTCATAGTGCTCTATACGATAGGCAGTAGTAAAACCTACGGCGATATCCCCACTGCCATTTCCTACATAAGACCCCGTTCGACTTAAGGCTACTGTGGTTCTTTTTAGGACTCTTTTCAGTTGTCTTTCCGTCAGAGGGATATCCGTGGCTACTACTATAATCACAGAACCTTTCTCAAGATGATCTACCTCTTGCCGTACTTCTTCAATCGTCCTGCCTGCTTTTATTCCATCTATTATCAAATCTTCTTTCCGTCCAAAGTTAGAAAGTACCAATACCCCCAGAGTGAAATCCTTTTCACCTAAGGGAACAATCCTAGAGGCTGTACCAATCCCACCCTTTAATCCATAGCAAGACATGCCGGTACCTGCACCGACACCACCCTCTTCAAATTCGTTTTCAGCCCTTTGAATTGCCTCAAAAACATATTCTTTTTTTATATGGCGACCGCGAATATCATTTAAATACCCATCATTACACTCACATACTACAGGATTTACCGTCCCAGTGGTTACACCTATATCCCCATTGATTCCAAGCATATACTCAACTAACGCATCTCCTGCGATACCTACACTTAAGGTACTGGTGAGGATGATTGGCGTCTCAATTGTCCCTAACTCTTCTATTTGAACTGTGCCAACACTTTTCCCAAACCCATTGATGACATAAACCCCAGCCATTACTTTCTTTTGAAACAGATTCCCATCATGGGGCAATATAGCCGTAACCCCTGTTTGAATCTCCCCATCCTTTAAGGTCCAATGGCCTACCTTTACGCCCTTTACATCGGTAATGGCATTTTTTTCCCCTGGTATCATACTCCCGATAATTACGCCATAATCTCTAATCCTTCTTTGCCCCTTCATTTTGGTATCCCCCTTTTATCGTTTGATCTTTTTCAGTACCTTCATAAAGGCTGTGGGTATGGCGTAATTCCTTGTTTCTTCTAGGGTAACCCATTGAATTTGAGGATATTCGATCGTCTTCTCTGCGGACAGCTCGCAATCAAACACCTTCATATTCCATTTCAAATGGGTAAACACATGATGGGCATCAAATGCGTATGCAATTTTTTCTACAGTTACACCATATTGTTCTTTCAACTCTTGAATAATGCTGTTTCCTGGTTCCCAACTTTCTTCCTTTTCGACAACTGGAAAGGCCCAGAGACTTGCCAAAAGCCCGTCAGTGGGTCTCTTCATAAGCAGCAGTTTATCCTTTTTCCACACCAATGCCACTTCTAATGCTACTTCCTTGGCAGCCTGTTTTTTCGTCTTTACGGGCAATTCATTTTGCATGCCCTTCTCAGCGGCACAGCAATGTTCGTAAACAGGACAGGTCTCACATTTCGGTGAAAGGGGCGTACAGATTAAAGCACCTAATTCCATCAATCCTTGGTTAAAGAAAGAAGGATTGCCCTCAGGAACAACCACACTACCAATCTTCTCCATCTCATTCCTAGTCTTTCCAACAGCAATGTCATCCTTTATGCAAAATAGCCTTGAAAAGACCCGCATCACATTACCGTCCACTGCTGGAACAGATTTATCATAGGCGATGCTTAAAATGGCCCCTGCGGTATATGGACCAATTCCTGGAATCTTCCTAATCTCATAAAGATTATCAGGAACCACACCACCATATTGTGACATCACTACCCTGGCACCTTTTTGTAAATTTCGAACCCGTGAATAATACCCCAAGCCTTCCCATGCCTTTAGCACTTCTTCTTCATCGGCTTTGGCCAAGGCTTCTACGGTAGAAAACTTGTCTATGAAATTCAAAAAATAAGGAATCACCGTATCTACCCTGGTCTGCTGGAGCATCACCTCTGAAACCCATATATAGTAAGGATCTCTAGTCTCTCTCCAAGGTAGCTTCCGATGATTTTTCACATACCAATCTATCAATTGTCTTTGCATGAAAAGAATCTTCGTCTTATCTAAATACTGTCCATCATCTATTGTATATGTTGCCATAGCTAAGTCTCCTTCTATTCTGTCTTATTCTATTATATCATAATATAGCCTTATAGAAGAAGCCTTAGACTAGGACCTAAAAATTACCCATTCCTGTTCAAACATATATTTGGCAAAGAAAATGGCTGCTATGACCATCACACTTGAAACAGCAAATGTGATGGCAATATGAATAGGATTGATCACAAATAGTGCTTCTTTGATTAACAATATCGCATTTAAAATTGGAATAAAAAACATGGCATCAGAGGTGGTCTTAATATCAGAGAACATGGTTAAGTATATAGGCCCCATTAACACGATGGTCAAAGGACTCATGTAGGTGGTGGCTTCTTTATAGGATCTGGCAAAGATACTAATGACCAATAAGATTGCACTGATAATCATGGCAATCATCATGGAGATGCCCGCCATGATGAGAATACTAGGCAATGAGATTGTGATGTCAGTAGGTAACATCTCTGGTGATGTTTTTGATGCAATCACCAATCCACCCAATGAAGCCACAACGCCTAATACCGATGCACAAACTACTGTAATATACTTTCCTATCAAAATAGATAAACGATTGGCACCTGTGGAAAGCAAAGGTTCCAGAGACTGTCTTTCCTTCTCGCCGGCAGCTAGATCTATAGACACAGGAATTCCACCAATGATCGGGTATAATACCAGCAGCATAGGTAGTAAGAATGATAGCATGAATAGACCCGGACCTGATTTTTCTTGTGTGATGGTCTGTTCCTCCAATTTAATCGGTGTCAATAGTTTAGGATCAATCTTATAGGCTATCAATCTTTGTTCAACGACTTGATTCCCATAGGCTTCAACCACTTCTTTGATTTTGGGCAAGGCAAAGCTTGATTCCGTACTAGATTCATCGTACTTTATCGTAATATCGCCCTGTCCATCCTGATTTAATTTTTGATCAAAATTATCACCAATCACCACAATAGCTTTGATTCTGCCTTTTTCAAGGGCTTCTAGAGGATTTTCTTCCTTTATCACCGCTATCATTGGATCACCGCTTAATACTTTGATTATTTGTTCTGAATCTCCTTGGGCTTCTACAGCAATTTTAATGCCTGCATTCACCGATTTCTGCACCCTATCCATGCCTGTTCCCATCAAATAAAATAATACAGGAAAAAGCAATGTAGGAATTAAAATACTGGCGATCCATGTTCTTTTGTCACGAAAGATACCCTTGAGTTCTTTCCCTAAAACAATCCTCACATGTCTCCAATTCATAGTTCCTCACCCACCAATCGTACAAAAACATCTTCAACAGTTTCACAATGATATTTTTCTTTTAATGCTGAAGCAGTACCCACATCCACGATGCTTCCTTTATGAATGATAGCAATCCTATCACAAAGCTTCTCCACCTCGTGCATGGTGTGGCTAGAAAATATGACCGTTTTCCCTGTATCTCTACATTCCTTTATAAATTCATGAATCAGGCGTACAGCTGTGACATCCAGTCCAGAGGTCGGTTCGTCAAAAAGCATGATCTGGGGATCATGGACGATACATCGGGCTACTGAAACCTTCTGTTTCATGCCTTTTGAGAACTTACCTGCTCTACGGTCTAGATAGTCAGTCATTTCCAGCTTCTTCGCCAACACCTCTATGCGACTTTCAATTTCTTTTTTCTCCATGTTGTTTAATGCACCAAAATAGGCGATATTTTCCCTGGCAGTCAGTTTATCGTATAAACCTACCTCCCCGCCAAATAATATCCCGATCTGGCTTCTCACCATTTCAGGTTCCTTTAGAAGATCCAACCCATTGATCAAAGCCGTCCCCGTTGTTGGCTTTAACATGGTCGCCAACATGCGAAGGGTGGTGGTCTTTCCAGCACCATTTTCCCCTAGAAGTCCTAAGACTTCCCCTTTGTTTACAGAAAACTCTATCTCCTTTACCGCATGAATTTCTTTGGTTTCTTTTCTTATGCCTTTCCCCTGGACATCTTTAAATATCTTGCTGAGTTTCTTTACCTCAATCATTCCCTCACCCCCATATATTTCCACATTTATTATAGTTTATTTATTCAAAAACAACAAGAAAGTCATACACTATCACAGTATATGACTTTTCTTTCATCGTTATTTTACCCAAGGAATTGGATCCACATATTCTCCGTTTTTTCTTACCTCAAAGTGAAGGTGGGGACCTGTGGACAATCCAGTACTACCCGCTTTTGAAATGGTCTGGCCTCTTTTAACTGTATCTCCATCCTTGACCACCAGGCTGGAATTATGGGCGTAAAGGGTAACGATACCGCCCCCATGATCAAGCATAATAACCTTTCCATACCCTCCGAGCCAATCGGAATGAATCACAGTGCCATCCCCGGCGGCAACAATATCCTTACCTGTGGGAATGCCCACATCGATACCAGTATGAAGCTTCTTTGTCTTTAAGATGGGATGAATTCTATAACCAAAGGGTGATGTAATCTTTGAATAGCCAGGAGTTGGCCAGGCCAATTTTCCGCCTTTGTATTCTCCCTTTGATTGTTTTCTTCTAATTTCATCCGCAATTTTTTGTGCATACTGATTTAACTCATCGATTTGTTTTTCTAACGCTGCATTATCTTGCTGAACCTTTTCCTTGGTTCTAGCAGCTTGTCCTCTATTCTGCTCCAGCTCATTCTGCTTGACCTCCATTCTGTTTTTCATGGAGACCATCTGGCCTTCATAGGTCTCAAGCTTCCTCTTCTTAGCATCGATGGCTTCTTGTTGCTCCTTCATGTATTTCAGCAGCCCGGTATCATGGTCTACCACCTTTTGTACCATATCTAGTTTTGAAAAAAAATCTACGATATTGGCGGATGCCAATAAGACCTCGGCATAACCCACATTTCCATTCTTATACATAACCCTTAACCTAGAATTCAAGACACTCTTCTTACTTGAAATATTATTCTCTGCTTGTTTCAATTCTGCTCTTGTCTTTTCTATCTGAGCCTTTGTCATGGTAATCTGGGTACTAATACTTCCAATCTCCTGCTCCGTCTGATCTATTTTTTGGTCCAATGTTTTGATTTGTGTCGTTAAGGTCTTTTCCTGCTTTTTATTCTCTATCATTTTCTTTTGGAAATTCTTAATTTGCTGAGTAATCTGATTCAACTTCTTTTGTTCACTGGTTATATCTGATGCAAAGCTCTGTAATGTAAAGGTAAAAATCAATAATATACTGAATACCCATATAAGATATTTTCTTTGTTTCACACTTCCATCCCCCTTTAAGCTTCCTTTATACCTTTAGGAACTTCTTCATAGAAAAAATGCTTCCTAAGGCACCAATTCCTGCTCCTAAAACAACGAAAATCACTGCTAAATTCTGAATAATAATCGTCGAAGGAATCATATACGCCGACAAGATCACGTATAGTTTTTGGGTAATGACATCGAAGGCTATTTTGTACCCATAACCAACCACGCTTAACGCGATGAGTGCGCCTATGCATCCCAATACAACCCCCTCAATAAGGAATGGCCATCGGATGAACCAATTGGTTGCTCCAACATATTTCATAATATTGATTTCTCGATATCTGGCTGCCACAGCCAGCTTAATGGTATTGGCAATGATAAACATGGAAATACCAATTAATATGACAATCATGCCGATGCCTGCCAGTCGGATAAAATGGGTGATTCTAAGGAGGTTGTCCACAATATCCTTATAATACTTTACCTCTTCGATGCCATTCTGTTTCCTTAGGGCATTTACCAAGGCATCCGCATAGCTTACATCCTTCATCTTGATAACATAGGAATTAGGCAATGGATTCGTCTCAAGTCCTTCTAGCAAGTAGCCCTGGTCTCCCCACTGGCTTTTCATACTATTCAAAGCTTCATCCTTAGATAGGAAATCTATTTCTTCAATACCCTCCAAAGCAATGATGGCAGCACCTATTTTTTCAATGCCCTCGCCATCAACTTCATCTTTTATATATACCTGAACGGAATCAAATTGCTCCTTGGCCGATTCTGCCAAACTATTGATGTTTAACACCAGCATAAAGACGATCCCCAAGATCACCAGGGTTGACGCTACCGATCCAATGGAGGCAATACTCATCATCCGATTTCGCCACAGGCTTTTAAACCCCTGCTTAATCATATATGAAACAGTTCTAATCCTCATAACCGTATACACCCTTCCTGTCATCACGTACAACTCTTCCTTGCTCCAGTGCAATTACCCTTTGCTGCATCACATCTACAATTTCTTTTGCATGGGTAGCCATGACAACAGTAGTTCCCCTTCGATTGATCTGCTTGACCAATTTCATAATGTCCCAGGCAGTTTCAGGGTCTAAATTTCCTGTAGGCTCGTCCGCGATCAGAACAGCCGGATTATTCACGATGGCACGGGCAATGGATACTCGCTGCTGTTCACCACCTGAAAGCTGATCTGGATACATATTGGCCTTATCGCTTAATCCTACCATGCCTAAAATCATAGGCACCTGTCTTCTAATTTCCTTAGGGTGGGCTTGAATAATTTCCATGGCAAATGCCACATTCTCATAGACGGTTTTGTTGGTAAGCAAACGAAAATCTTGAAAAACAACGCCCATTTTTCTTCTTAACTGGGGTACTTTTCGCCTAGGCAAGGTTGTGGCTTCTACACCATCAATGATAATTTTCCCCTCGGACGGCTCTACTTCTTTAAGAAGCATTTTAACAAAAGTTGATTTTCCCGCACCACTGGGCCCCACAAGAAAAACAAAATCACCTTTATCTATTTTTATATTAATATTTGAAAGGGCCGTTGCCCCATTTCCATACTTTTTCGTCACATTTAAAAGCTCTATCATTTCACCATCTCCCACTATAATGTACAATTCTACATATTCATTCATTTCCCTCTATCATTTTACCACGAATTCCATCGTTCTTTGTGATGAATCTGTGAAGAAAACAAATTTTTCTACTTTTTTCTCCATCTTCTATTATATAATGAATTTAAGAATTTCCAAATAGTTATACGTTACCATTATTCGACATTATGGTTTTTATGATTTAGCAATACACATCATATTTAGGAGGGATCCCTTTGAAGATTCAAATTCGCAAGGAAAAACTAGACATGCGAAAAGCCTTAGCCCCTGTAGACATAGAAAAAAAGAGCTTCAACATTTTTCTACAGTTGAAAAAGTTCCCTTTGGTACAAAAAGCTAAAAACATATCGGTATATGTTGATTTTCGAAATGAAGTAAAGACGGATCAAATCATCAGATATTTTTTGACTGCAGGAAAAAATGTCATGGTCCCAATCAGTATTCCTTCAACAAAGGAAATGCTATTTTCCCAGATCATCGACCCAGAGAATGACTTAATACCTGGTAATTATGGTATTTTAGAACCCAAACAGGATGCAACACGTATCATCAACCCAAACAACTTGGATTTAATTCTTGTTCCAGGGGTGGCTTTTGATCCCCACGGCTACCGTATAGGCTATGGTGGCGGGTACTATGACCGCTTCTTCAGTAAACAGACTAAAAAAATTCCTTCCATCGCCCTAGCCTTTGATCTTCAAATCGTCGAGCAGCTACCCAAGGAGCCTTTTGATCACCCTGTAGATTATATCCTCACAGAAACCCGTATAATTACATGCAAATAGGGCAGGTATATATACCTGCCCTATTTGTACTTCTTATTTTTTTCATGCTATCCTACTTATCCTTTTTATCCTTTTTATCCTTTTTATCCTTCTTATCCTTTTCATCCTCATCTAAATCCTTAGAGAATTCTTCTAGCTTTCTTTCCACCAAATCATAAATTGTTCCAGCAGGATATTTTCCGCTGATGTCCTTTGTGCCAGCTGGTACACCTGTGAGTATTTCAATACCTTCATCAATTGTATGAATAGAGTAGATGTTAAACATGTCAGTTTCCACAGCCTTGATGATTTCATCCGTCAACATCAAATTCTTCACATTTTGGTGAGGAATCATTACACCTTGTTTGCCTGTTAACCCTTTCAATTTACATACCTTGAAGAATCCTTCAATCTTCTCGTTTACACCTCCGATAGGCTGAATCTCACCCTTCTGGTTTACAGAACCTGTTACTGCAATAGATTGTTTAATTGCTGCGCCAGAAAGACTAGAAAGAAGTGCATATAGTTCTGTACTGGATGCACTATCCCCATCTACACCGGAATACAATTGTTCAAATACTATATTCGCTGATAGGGAAAGAGGTCTCTTCTGAGCAAATTTTGATCCGAAGTATCCATTTAAAATCAAAACGCCTTTATCATGGCTGCTGCCACTTTTCTTGATTTCTCTTTCGATATTAATAATGCCAGCTTTACCCCGATAGGTTGTCACTGTGATTTTGCTTGGTTTACCAAAGGAATATTGCCCTGTACCAGTTACAGCTAGTCCATTGATTTCACTTATCTTTTCTCCATCTACATCCAAAAGATAGGTGCCATCCTCAAACATTTCCAATACTTTCTCCTCATATTTGTTGTTACGATATATTTTTTGTTCAATGGCCTTTTCTACATGCTCCAAGCTAATGATATCAGCCCCCATGGCCTCTGCTACCAGATCTGCTTCATAAAGGACCTCTACGACTTGATTAAACTGTGAACTAAGCTTTTCTTGATTATCTGCTAGCCTGGAACTATACTCAATGATTCTCCCCACTGCTGACTTATCAAAATGCTTTAGCCCTTCCTTTTCACAATGGGTGGCGATGAAACGAGCCATTCTATACATATTTTCTTTGTTTCGATCCATTTCAATATCAAAATCTGCCATAATTCTGAATAGCTTTTTGAATTCCTCATCATAGCTATACAATATAGAGTAGGTATATGGATCTCCGATAATCACTACTTTGATATCCAGGGGAATCGGTTGAGGCTTTAGGGATGTGGTAATCATATAGCCCATTTGTTTGTCTAAGCCTTCAATATTAATTTCTCCAATTTTTAATGCTCTTTTTAAAGCTGTCCATGCAAAAGCGTTGGATAGAATGTCCCTGGCTTGGAGAATCAAATATCCACCGTTAGCACGATGCAATGCCCCTGCTTTAATCTGCATGAAATCCGTCTTCATGACACCTAACTCATTTTTATACTCAACGCCGCCGATCAGATTGTGATAGGTAGGATTGGTTTCATTGATCAGAGGTGCACCATTTTTATCTCCATTATCAATGAAAAGGTTGATTTGATAACGGTCAAAAAAGGCTTCCGTTGAACGCATTTGGAGCATGGCAAATGGATTCCCGCTTAAATCCGGCTTATCACCTGATTTAAATTTCTCGATATGTTCAACAATGTCATCTTCCATCTGCCGCAAGTATTCTTCAACACATGTATTCTCACCGAAGTCCCTAATCAACTGGCTAATGTGAAAATCTACAACATCTAGTCCACTTTTTTCATCTAGCTGTTTTACACGTTTTCTGTATTCATCTTCTAAAGACCGTAGTTTATTGAAAATATCAATGGTCTCAAGACTCAACTGGTTTGATTTCTTTCTCAATATCTCAAGCTCATCGGGTTCAAGGCCCTTGTACTCCTCTTCCGTCATGGGTCGATCTTGCTTCAAGGGGATACTCATTAGACCACGCTCTGTTTGGGTAAATATAAAGTCAAAATCCTTGGCCAAAGTATTTAATCCCTCAATGGTATCTTGGGTATATTTCTCATATTGCTGCAGTAGCACGCTTTTCTTATTTTCATATTCCCTGCTTTGGAATATTTGTGGGACCTCTTTTTGAAGATTCGTAATCATATTTTCAATTTCTTTTTTAAATGCTTTTCCCATGCCTGGTTTTAAATTTAGAGCAATCGGGCAATCCGGGGTTTTGAAATTATGAACATATACCCAATCGTCGGGAGCTTGTTTTATTTCTGCTTTCCTTTCTACGATGGATAATGCATAGCTGTTTCTACCTGTCCCACTTTGTCCCGATACAAAAATATTGTAGCCTTTCTTTTTTAAGTCTAGTCCAAATTCAAGGGCCTCTGCAGCCCTCTTTTGCCCAATAATACCTTGTAAAGGATATAAATCTGCTGTGGTGTTAAAGTCAAAACTATTGATATCGCACCTATTTTTTAATTTGTCTATCGTAAGTCTACATTTATTTATCATTCTTTCAACCTCCATACCTTAGTTTGTAAATATATATACCCTCTTATGTATTGGCTAATAATAAACTTTACTCTTTTGAAAAAAAAGAAGTATCTCTTTGAATGATCATTCCAAGAGATACTTCTTTTGTCTGTTTATTTGATGCCTGCAGCGATCTTAATGTTCACCTGATGATCCCAATCGATCTCTCCATCCCTGTGTCGTGTACTATTGGCAAAATGAACATCCATATGTCCTGCAAATTCATTGTCTGTAATCGTCTGAACATCGTGGGGCATGGAGGCCGCTGAAGCAGCAATTTTTCGTCCATTGTATTCAACGATGACAGGTCTTGTTTTCCAGCTGTAGGTACCACTCCAAACACTTTTCATCATTTCTGCATCAGCTTTGGTTACTGGTTCACAATCCCCATGGTTTGCTCCCATGGTTCGTTTCATATTCCATGACTTACCAGTATTGAAATCAGTCATCTTGTATTGTACCCCAATAGGTACTACATACTGAGCTTCTGTCCACCAATCTAGATATTCGCCATATTGGCTGCCAGGTGTCGCTTTTACTGGAACATGATGAATAGGCACCTTCAGTTGATCTCCAATGTTTAGAACTGTTTTTTCGCTCATATTATTTACTCTCATCAACTCATACATAGGTATGCCAAACTTGATAGATATTTTCCAGAAATCATCACCCTTTTGTACCGTATAGGTTGTATAGGTAACATAGGCCTTTGTTTCAATGTTTGGGGTCGTCTGGGTAGGGGCTGGGGAGACAGAAACTGACCCAATGGTTGCTGGTGCTGTTACTGTTGTCTCCACAGGCGGTATCTTAATTTGCTGCCCTACATAAAGAACTGTCCGATCCGTATGTCCGTTGAAATCCATTAGTTTTTTAATATCGATCCCTAGCTTTTGACTAATGATCCAGTAGGTATCTCCTGCCAATACAGAGTATGTTTTTTCTTGGGGGGCATTAACTAGTGTTGTGCTAGTTGTCGTCGTATTATTTGATGCTGTGACAGTAGTTGTACTTAATGGTGCCTGAGTAGTGGGTATAGTCATCTTATCTCCAATATTCAGTACCGTATTCTGGGTTGCATTATTTGTCTTCATAAGAAGATTTATATCCACACCATATTTTTGACTGATAATCCAAAAAGTATCTCCTGATTGGACGATATGTATCTTGTCCACTATCATCGAAGGCATAGCAGCAGGAATAATAATGCTTTGACCTACATAAAGGACGGTCTTGTCTGTGGCCCCATTGGCTTTTATTAAACTATCCATGGTGATTCCATATTTCTGGCTAATGATCCAAAAGGTATCCCCTGATTGCACCTTATACCCTATGTCCTGCCCATATGTTATACCTATACTGCCTACACAAATAGATAATCCTAATGTACTCGATAGAATTAGCTTCTTCCAATTCATCATCCGTTGTCCTCCCTAGACTATGTTTTTCATAGGTTTGTTTTGCTAAATAGCTCTCTTTTCTGAATATACACACTTTATTCAATTAAACAAACTTCATATTACTTTTTCGACATATTTCGATATATTCTTCTATGTAAATCATGGAAAAAGCCTGCATCTAAGATAGATGCAGGCTTAACATTTAATCGTCATATTTTACTTTTAATTCAATTTTATCTGGCAAGGCTTTCAAATTGGTTTTTGCCACCACGTATGGATATGTAACTACCTGGGTGACCACATCCCCTGGTTTAGGATCTTCAAACTGAGCATATACCACCAGCTTTGTTTTCTCTTCTTCTATGACTTTCTCAATTCGGTCTATATCAACAGTAAATCCGCCTGTAGGCTTTTCTCCCCTTGTTACGATGACATAAATATCCTCATCAATCTTACAAGCAAGAGCTCTTTCTAACGCTTTATACCTCGGCAATATCTCCTGTATCTTTTGTGGAATCGCTTCTTCGCTTAAGACTTCAAAAGGCACACCAGCATCATCCTTCATAAAGTACTTTACAGTATAAATTCCAGCAAACACAATCATTATGATCATAGCCATAATTGCTATGAATTTCCAATTGAGTGCCTTTAATTTGAAGTTTAGCTTTACTTTCATACCGAATCCCCCCCTCTTCTCATCTATAATAATACTTATTCTAGAGGGGGTACAAATATTCTAAATGTTAGGAAAAGTAGTTATCGAAAATAGTACCGGCACAATAGGATGATACGACAGGCGGGCGATTCGTGAATCGCCCTTGGATCCCAGATAGCAACTTACCCATCTCCCGGTAAGGAATGCCCCCTGTGGCATTGCGTTCATAGGACAAGGATATCATTGGAGTAGTGATACTCCTCTGCACGCAATTGTGATGATAAAGCATGGTGGAACGGCACAGGGGCACGCTCCCTACGAATACCCTTCTATAATAACGCATTCTTTTTATTTATTACGACACATAAAAAGAAGAGCATCGAATCGATACTCTTCCTTTAGGCATAATTTCGCTAACTACTTTTGTTTTAGAATATCCTTTACGGCTTCCACAATATGGCCTGCCGTTAACCCATATTTCTTCAATAAGTCATTAGGTTTTCCAGACTCACCAAAAGTATCTTGGGTGCCCACCCGTTTCATTGGCACAGGTCCATTCTCCACCAGTACTTCAGCCACAGCAGACCCTAATCCACCGATGATATTATGCTCCTCGGCTGTAACAATAGCACCGGTTTCCCTTGCAGCTTTCATAATGATCTCTTTATCAATAGGCTTAATGGTATGCATATCAACAACCCTAGCATGGATGCCTTCTTGAGCTAAAATGTCTCTTGCTTCAAGGGCTTCTGCCACCATAATACCTGTTCCAATAATGGTCACATCTGCTCCATCACCGTGCTGAATCCCTTTTCCAATCTCGAATTTAAAAGTATTTTCATCGTAGATCACTGGCACACTAGCTCTACCAAATCTCATGTATACTGGTCCGTAAAAGTCAGCTGCTGCAAAAACAGCTTGTTCTGCAGAGACGGCATCAGCTGGATTGATGACTACCATGTTCGGGATCGCCCTCATGCACGCCAAATCCTCTAATGCTTGATGAGACGCCCCATCCTCCCCAACTGTAATTCCTGCGTGGGTAGCACAGACTTTTACATTCAGCTTAGGATAACAGATAGAGTTTCTAATAATTTCAAAGGCTCTTCCCGTAGCAAACATTGCAAATGTACTTGCAAAAGGAATCTTACCTGATGCTGCAAAACCTGCAGCTGTCCCCATTAAGTTTTGCTCTGCAATTCCCATATTGAAGAATCGCTCTGGAAATACCTTTTGGAAATCCGCAGTCTTTGTAGATTTAGATAAGTCTGCATCCAGAACAACAACCTTCTCATTTAACTTTCCTAGTTTGGCCAAGGCCTTTCCGTAGGCTTCCCTTGTTGCTATTTTCTCTGCCATTATTTTGCACCTCCTAGTTCTTCAAGGGCTTTCTCTGCTTCATCTTTCTTCGGTGCATTTCCATGCCAGCCTACTTGATTTTCCATAAAAGAGACGCCTTTTCCTTTGATAGTCTTTGCAATAATCATGGTTGGCTTTCCTTTTGTTTCCTCTGCTTCATCTAAAGCCTTCACAATTTCTTCATAGTTATGTCCGTCAATCACAATCACATGCCAACGGAAGCTTTCCCATTTATCTGCAATAGGATTGATACACATGACTTCATCGGTGCAACCATCAATCTGTAGACCATTAAAATCCATAATTGCTGTAAGATTATCTAATTGGTAATGGGCCCCCGCCATAGCTGCTTCCCAAACAATACCTTCCTGTACCTCTCCATCTCCTAACAACACATAAATACGATTTTCTTTTTTATCTAGTTTAGCAGCCAATGCCATTCCTATGCTTGTGGAAAAACCCTGACCTAAAGAACCTGTTGACATTTCCACACCAGGTGTGCCCTTCATATCGGGATGGCCTTGAAGCATGGAATCCACATGTCTCAGCTTTAATAACTCTTCTTTAGGGAAGAAACCTTTTTCTGCTAACGTAGCATACAACACTGGAGCACCATGGCCCTTAGAAAGTACAAATCGATCCCGTTCCTCCCATTTAGGGTTCTGAGGATCCACCTTCATTTTATGAAAATATAACGTTGCCAAAATGTCAGCTGCAGATAGGGAACCACCTGGATGACCAGATCCTGCTGCGTGAACAGCGCGGATAATGTCTTTACGTATTTCTGTGGCAACTTGCTTTAATTCATTATAATCTACCTTTGCCAAATAAACTCCTCCTCATTTATTATTTCAAAAACCCTTCTCCTAGGACTTCATGAACAGTGGTTACCATTACAAAAGCATTCTCATCAATCCCGTGAACAATTTTCTTTAACTTTGTCATTTGATTTCTATCAACCACACAAAGCAATACTTCTTTGTCACTCCCTGTATACATACCTTGGGCCTTTAACACGGTGACGCCTCTATTGAGATCTTTTAAAATTTCATTTCCGATTTCTTGTGAGCGATTGGAAATGATATAAAATGCTTTGGCATAGTTTAAATCTTCCACGATAAAATCTGCGATTTTCACAGAAATATACAGAGCAATGATTGAATAGAGAGATGTCTCTATTTTCCTATTTACAATTCCTGCTGCTGCAACAATCACTAGGTCGAAGCCCATCATCAGCTTTGGAATACTAATACTGGGTATGTACTTATGTAATATAGCACCAGCTAAATCCGTACCCCCGGTGGTACCGCCTGTCTTAAATACCAGTCCCATACCTATGCCTACCAGCACACCACCGTATAGAGATGCCAGGAGCAAATCATTTACCATAATAAAATCTGTCCCCAATATATTCATAAAAACTCGTATAAAGACCGATAAAACAACGGTTCCATAGGCAGTTTTTAGACCAAAGTATTTGCCCAAAGTAACCAAGCCCAACATAAATAAAGGTATGTTGATCGCTAGATTGGTTACATCTATTGGAATTCCAGAAACCCTCTGAATGACGATGGCCAATCCCGTTACGCCCCCAGGTGCAATGGTGTTTGGTTCTAAGAAAAATACCAATGCGAAGGCCATTATCATAGTTCCCAGTGTGATCAATAGATAGTCTACAATCACGGAAGATCTAAATCGTTCCTTCATGATTTCACCTCAATTATTATATCATAGTTGTTCATGATATCAATTCTCTTTTTACTTATACCCAAAATCAATGACTTATCTTCATCCCTCAAAGATTAAATAAAATATCTACCAACTAGCATATCCTAAATTCAGTTAAACCATGCTATAGGAGCAAAACACGCCGCTGTACAAAAAAAACGCCGCTGAGCCTTATCGTTTGCTCAGCAGCACTTTCATCATGAACTTTGGCAAAACCATCATTCTCTTGTATCTCCAAGGTTCCTTCATCAATCGGTAGAACCACTCTAAACCTAACTTTTGATAAATCTCTGGGGCTCTTTCCACGATTCCTGCCCAGATATCTACACTACCGCCAACCCCCATAGCCACCTTTACCTTTAACACATTTCGGTATTGATCCATCCATTTTTCCTGTTTAGGCGCTCCTAGGGCTGTAAATAAAATGTCTGCACCACTGGTATTGATATCTTGAATAATATCCGATTCATCTTCAATTTTAAAATAACCGTCCCTCACGCCTGCGATCTTAACATTGGAAAACCTCTTCATGATGTTTTCCCCTGCTTTTTCTGCAACCCCTGGCTTTCCTCCTAATAAAAAGATTCCTTTATGATGCTGATGACAATACTCCAATACTTTCAGCATCAAGTCTACGCCAGTCACCCGTTCCATTAAACCCGTTCTCTGTATCTTTGAAGCATAGATCAACCCTATGCCATCGGGTATAACCAAATCTGCGTCTTCGATTACCTTTAATAACCTAGGATCTTTTTGTGCTTCCATAACAATTTCTGTATTGGGGGTAACAATGATCGTGCAGTCACGGGATTCCATGAAGCCTTGAAAAATTTCATAAGCACCCTGCAAGGTTACTTGATCTACAGGGACATTCATGATTTTTACTTGCTTTCTCATCTTATCACCTCACCCGCTAGAAGATCTTGAACTAATTTTTCATTTAAAGATAGTTTTTCCTTCAGAGCAACCACACACTTTTTAAGGACTTCTTTATCTTCCTGTCGACTGGCCCATTTTTCTGCTATACTAATGAGTAAGTCTTCAAAGGCTAACTCTTCCACATTACACAAACATTTCTGCTCCAGGGACGCCATAAAACTATCATTTTTAGGATCGTAGGATATACCGATAACAGGAACATTCATGATGGCTGCAAAAATCAATGAATGTAGTCTCACCCCAATCAACAAATCTAAATTTCCAGTAATGGCCAGCATCTCACGAACATCATACTTATGCTTTATAAAAATCGCCTGCTGCTTCATTTCTTTTTCTATTTCTTCCATGAAATGAAGATCTTCCCCATAATGGAACGGTATAAATACCACCTGAACATCTAGTTCCTCTATCAATCGATCCGCTGTTTTTGCCAGGACAGTCTTCAATCGATCATTCTTTTTCCAACTCCGTATGGCAAAACCGATAAGTGGTTTACTATTGCCTTCTTGTAATCCTTCTTGAATCAATTGCGTTCTGCCCAATTCTAAAGGAACCTTGTCCAACCCGATGACAGGATCTGCCGTAACAAAAATAGGAGGAATGTTCACACTCATTTTTAACAACTCATCCATGGACTTCTCGTCTCTTACAGTGATACAGTCCACTTTATTCAGCACATATCTTACCAGGATTCTGTTATAACCTCTATTGACAGGGCCAATGCCTTGACTGTATATCATAACCTTCTTTTTTAAAATAAGTCCCATCATAATGACAGCCAGATAATAGCTGATACTTTTTCCACTGGTTACATCCTGGAGGAGGCTTCCGCCTCCACTGATTAAAAGATCACAGTTCTTGATTTCCTGCAGGATTTGCATAATATTTTTACGATTGATCGCCTTGACACCATGCTTCTTCTCTGTACTCTTCGGATTTACAGATAATACTGTAATTTCAGCCTTCGGGATAGACTGCTTGAGGTTGTTCACGATAGATGTCAATATCGATTCGTCCCCTATATTATTAAATCCATAATAGCCAGAAATTACTATCTTAGCCATATAGTTTTCCACCTCTCACAAGTCTTAATAACCTTATGCCAAATTCAAGGGCAACTATATAACCAATTCCTAAAAGGATGCCAAATCCCAAGGCGTAAAGCGTACGTATCGTAGAAAGATACATAGGTGTTCGCAAATGACTAAAGGTATTTACAATAGATGTCTGACCGATAATACCTGCTAGGCCAGCCAGGAACATAATGGTCTTGTATCTGTGCCGCGCCGCATAAACAGCCACCATGATTGCCGGGAACGCTATCAGAAATTCCTTCGTTCTTGGTCGGGCCAATAGCTTCACTTCCAGCAGATTTCTTGTAATCATTTCAAATGCAGATGGTTGAATATTGGTTTCATGTCCTGTTCGTGCGATATAAATATAACCAGCCGCCAACACAATCCCAGCTCCTAGGACATAAATGATCTTTATATCATCAAATAACAGTCTCTTAATATCCCCAATGGGCAGCTGGGGTTTCATCTTATCTTCATTCTTCCTTTTATATCCGAAATACATCATATAGATCAGACCAAATACCATAATCGGTAAGAGCTGGGCTACCTTAACACCTCTAAAAATATCCATCTCCAACAAATATTCAATATCTGAAAGGGTGCTACCTACAAAAATCGCACCTGTAAATGAGATGGCTGATGCCAAAAGTAGATCCCTTACACCCAAAAGTATGCTCTGAAGCAATCCATGATTCCCATGATGACTTTCAAAATATTGCCTACACATTTTGAATAAATACGCCATACTCAGAGATGGGAAGACAATCGCCGCCGTTAAAGCCAGTATTTTATCGGCCCAAGAGGGAAGTACATAACACATCCCGGTAACCCCAATAACCCCAATACCTAGCAAACCATACTTTATTTTATCCTTTAAAGGAATCAAATAAGAGATCAAAAATGTTACGCCTGCGGCAATCCCCCATCCCATGATGATCTTCTGCCAAATGCCTAGTCGATTTGCCTGCATCACACTGGCTTCTCCTAGGGCCATGCCATGCTCAGCAATTCTAGCCTTTAAACTATCAAAGGTTTTTTCATATTCTTCAATGTCTGTTACATACAATCGATCATCCTTCATAAAAGGCCTAAAGTATATTAAGCGAATATTTCGTTCTGTAATTCCTCGATATAGGGTATTTTCGATTTCCTCTGCACCTTCATAATTGTAGAATTTAAATCTCTTTTGAATGTATGGAGGTACAGAAAAAATTCTTACGGCATGGTAATCAAGACTTCGTGCTAATTCCTCTAAGCCATCCTGCTTAATGTGCTCCCTTTGCACTGTGCTCTCTATGAGACCAAGTTTCATATCATTCTTCTTCATGTAGGATTCTGTCAGTCCAACGGCATTTGGATAGCCTAGGACCTGTTTTCCACCAAAAACCATGTACCTCGGATTTACTCCCAGCCTCTTGTAATCTGTCAATACAGCTTTTACATAGTTTTCACCTGACCAACTTTGGTAATTATATGGTCTAGGGAGTACTTCCAGACCACTCCCTTGTACTGTGCTTACTTTTTTTTGATCTAACCCAAGGGAAAGACGCATGAGTTGAGACCCAAATAATAAGGTTTCCTCTTTATAGGGTTTGCTCTCTTGGTCGATCAGTGTTCTTTTCTGTGTGTAAAGAGCATCCTTGATGTCCCCATCTAGAACAAAAACATACGCATTATTCTCTGAGAATACATTGATCTTTTGGGGATCATATCGATTATCTAAGGCAGCTTTAATAAATGTGAATAGTTCTTGATCATTTGTTGTTATCACCACGTCATAATCATCTACAAGGGGCGTATTCAAATAATCCACTACATTTTTAGGATATTTTTCCTGCCAATTCAATCGTCCTAGGATGTTTCCTACCGTCTCCAAAGCTAAAGGTTTCCTCGCTTCCAGGAGACTTTCAAAGCTTTCTTCATTTAAAGCTACTGAGCTGATACCCATATCCTTGAACTTACTAAGCCACCAATTTACGTCTTGATCAGATTGCTTAGCAAGTTTTTCAATCTCCAAATAGTCCACCGTAATGTCTACAGTTTTATTTTTCCCCTCAATGGTAACTCTTTGTAACGTACTTATGAAAGAGACCATCAAAGCGATGATGAGAACGATAAATAAAATACCGTTTTTCTTCATGTTGTCACACCCTTCATTCATCTTCTATCAAGGATTTTCTTTTTATTTTGCTGCGCGCTTCCTCCACCTTCATTTATATAGTGACAATCCTACAGATAAAAATACCCACAAAACTGGGAATTCCTACTCTCCATATCTTATTACTTAAATCCAATTCTGTAAAGTATATATCCAATAGCCCCAAGGATGCAGTATAGTTAGTAGCTGCCACCATACCCGTTATGGCCGCAGCCTCTTGGCCAAAGGCACCCCTCTCATAGATTAAACTGAGCATGTTGCTTCAATTTTTCAAAAAAAAAGCGCCACAGCGCTTTACATTTACCTTATCTCATAACCGCCTTTGATCAGAATAAAAGTTTTGTCCCATGTAATATCAAGACCCCTTCCATCATCTCTTGGTATTAAAATTAAATGGTTTAGAGGTACATTTTCTCCAGACTTCAAGTCCTTTCCAGAGGTTAAATTTGATAATCCCCCAGACTGACTTCCTATGGCTTTTGCGGTTCCAGATCTTAGAATCATTTCTGTACCACCTTTACCCATGACCGTTTGTCCTTTATTTACCTCAATCACTTGGAATGTAGCGGCTGCCTGGGATCCATTAGATGGTGTATTGCTCAGTTCTGCCATCTTTTGATCTATGTAATATTTAAGCTGTTCGTTTCTCTTCTCTACATAACTCTGGGTTACAATAGGATCTTCGGAAGTACCTGGATTTAGATAACCTGCTTTTGTTATTTGGGTTGATGCAGTAACTATAATTGCTGCCCCTAATAGAGCCACATACATCTTGCTATTTCTAACTTTTTTCCACATAGATTGTCCTCCCTTGTCTATTTCCTGGGAAATATAAAAGTTTTTATCATTCTTTAGGTAAATATGACGAAACATATCTTTATTTTATCACAAATCCCCTTCAAAAGCTTTCCGAATCTGTGAAAGGTTTATTAATTTTCTATTACATTTTTCACCAGATTGTTTTTCTATTTTAAAACAGGCACAGTTTGAATAGTGCGATAGACCGTAGGGAACGCCCCCTGTGGCGTTCCGTTTATAGGGCAGGGACATTAGTACAAGACAATGGAACGGCACAGGGGCACGTTCCCTACGATTACCCCGATTTTGACGCATCTTTTATTTAATTCTCAACATCCACAGGATTCTAAAAAACATCATTAAAAAAGGTGGTTCAATGTCCACCACCTAGAATTCCACCAGCCCTAAACTAATTAAAAGTGCTTCATTCACTTTATTCATCTTGTCTTCATCGAAATGACCGATTTTTTCCCTTAAACGTCTCTTGTCAATGGTTCTTACTTGCTCTAACAACACAACAGAATCCTTTGTCAGCCCATACTCTGAGGCACTTATTTCAATATGTGTAGGCAATTTGGCTTTGTTAATTTGGGAAGTTATAGCTGCTACAATTACAGTAGGGCTATACTTATTTCCTACGTCATTCTGAACAATCAAAACTGGTCGTACGCCACCTTGCTCTGATCCAATTACAGGACTTAGATCTGCATAAAAGATATCTCCTCTTTTTACAAGCACGCTATTCACACTCCGCTAACTTTGCTTCATAGTTTCCAAGCGTACCCATATCTATATCCATCCCGAACTCTGCTAAAGCCAAGTTAAGCGTACCCATTTCTCGATAGCCTTTTTTCATCTTATCCCGAATCTCAATTTTCTGTCTTTCCCGTATATATAGCTTCATTGCTTCCCGGATAAACTCACTTCTATTGCGTTTTTCAATTTCTACGATATGATCAACCTCTTCTAACAAGGTATTGGGCAAACTAATGATAATTTTCTTGGACTCTGCCATGCAGGCACCTCCTAAGGTACTAAAACAAATATTTTTATACTATTATTCCAATCGACCATGGTGCCAACAAGGGTTCTATGATTTCATATAAAAAGACATAGTATTCCATAATAGTATATATATAAATATATATTCAATTATATACTATTCATTATAAGTGTGTCAATATAACCACTTTTTTATACTCGTTTCTAAAAGTTTTCACCTCTGACATAATCTCTTATTTTTATAATCTCGCTATTTTTCACATAAACCCGTGGGATTCTTTTGCCCATCATACATACAATTTCATAGTTAATGGTTCCTAGCTTGCTGGCGACTTCATCAATAGCAATAAAATCCTCACCTTGGCCACCAAAAAGAATAACCTCATCTCCACGTTTTATATCCTTTATATCGGATACATCAATCATGCACTGATCCATGCAGATTCTCCCTACTACGGGTACCCTATGACCCTTTACGACTACCTCTGCTTTTCCTGTTAACATTCGTGTAAATCCATCGGCATAACCGATTGGCAGCGTGGCAATTTTTTGATTTTTACTTGTCACGTATTTTAGCCCATAGCTAATGCCTCGCCCTGCTTCCAATTCCTTTAGATGTGAGATTTTCACCTTTAGAGACATTACCTGCTTCAACTTAATCTCTTCTTTATTCACCTCATCGGACGGATATAATCCATACAACATAATTCCTGCCCGTACCATATCTAGGTTCATATCTGGCAAATCAATGATTGCGGCACTGTTGGAAACATGCTTAATAGGTATCGACACCCCTTGGCTCTCAAGGATTCTACAAAGATCCATAAACTTTTCATATTGTTCATAGGTGAAGGTTTTGTCCAACTCGTCTGCAACAGCAAAGTGGGTGAATAAACCCTCCAATATAATTTTCGGCATTTGAACAATTTTCTTTATGATTTCCACTGTGGCAATATCTGGTTGAAGCCCCAAACGGCTCATACCCGTATCTATCTTTATGTGAATTTTCAACTCCCGATTAAGTTCATCGGCAATTTTCGAGAATGCTTCTGCCTGTTCCAAGCTGTAGATGGTCTGAATAATATCATGAAGAATCACGTCTTCAGCACTAGTTTCTGGCGTATACCCAAGTACTAATATAGATTCGTCTTTGTATACCCTTCTTAATTCCAATGCCTCGGATAAAGTAGCAACTGCCAAACGATCTGCGCCATTTTGCAGCAATGTGTTTGCAATTTCCACAGCCCCATGGCCGTATCCGTCAGCTTTGATTACAGCAGTCACCAATGTATCCTTTTTCACGCTTCTTCGTACTTCTCTTATATTATGGGCAAGATTATCTAAATTGATTTCTACCCATACAGGTCTTGTTTTGTCCAGTGTCAGCATGAGATGCCGCCCCTTTCTTCTTTGGTCTGTAGTCTCTGCAGTTCATGGTGATTGTTTTTTCTAAGATTCTTTACTTCCCTACGCTTTTATGGATCGTAAAAAGGTGGTCTTCCAATTTAGGATTATATTGAAAACTAAGATATTTTACTTCAATTCTCATTTGATCCTTTACATCGAAAACCTGCAGTAATGTGGGTTCCATCTTATCTACATCCACCCATAATCTTTGTTTATGAAAATAAACATGGTTTCCAGGAATTTCTGTATCAATCACCAAATAAGTCACTTGTTCTTTTTTCTCTCGATGGATCTCTACATTTTCAGATTCAAGATAATTTTGTAAAAAATAACCTAAAAACATATTTTGTTCATCAGAATGCTGAAAATTTTCCATGATCCACACCTGATTGATTTGAGGATGAATGATACTGGCCTTACGCCCATCATATACCGTTATCTTGCCTTTCAAGCTGTCTGGCTTTACTAACTCTAGCTTAAATTTATTTGGCTTACGAAACCATTGCTTCACAATGTACATTTCAGGGTTGAGATTGCCCATCACTGTGATTTCAGCTTCACAGGTATAACTATCCAGTTTATTAATCATCTTTTGAGCATCGTACAGTAGGTCCTGATCCGTCTTTGGCCCACAACCAAATAGTACTGCGGTTATTACTACAATAAACACTATTCTATAGTATTTCAATTTAAATCCCTCCACGTAAAAATTAGTATACTAATCTTTACGTTAGAAATTAAATTATATGCTTTAAAATGTCAGATCGGGTAATGATTCCTATTAACTTTCCCTCATGGTCTATGACCGGCACTCGATTCACCTTTTGATCAATGATGATATCTACCACACTGTTTAACTCCGCTTCTCCAGAAACAGTAATTACATTTTTTGTCATCACATCTTTCACCTTATAAGCAGCCATTTTTTTCACCTGATACTCCAAGTCTTTGGTGCTTTCTAGAAAGACAATTCCCTGAAGTATAGAAATGAAGCTTGGAGTATGGAGATTTTTTTCTCGATAGATTAAATCTGTTTCAGATACAATTCCAATCACCTTCCCTGCTTCATCCAAGACAGGAACCCCGCTAATTCTGTTATCTAAAAGAATTTTCACTACTTCATCAACCGTCATTTCCTGGTTAACCGTAATCACATTTCTGTTCATTATTTCATTTGCTTTCATTATAATTCCTCCTATTTTTCTACAATTTCTTTGATTGCGTGGGATATTTCCAACACAATATCGCCTGCCATTAATCCATACTCTCCAATACGAGTTGCTGCACGATCTCCTGCTGCCCCATGGATATACACCGCCGCCATAGCTGCATCTAATGGTTGAATTCCCTGGGCTAAAAACCCAGTCACAATGCCCGTCAACACATCTCCACTGCCAGCGGTAGCCATGCCAGGATTTCCTGTAGTATTAATAAACACTCTCCCATCTGGAGATGCAACTAATGTTCTAGCCCCTTTCAGTATGAGGATTACCTTCCACTTTTGGGCAAATTCCATGGCAATCTGAATCTTATTTCGTTGAATCGCTTCAACTGGTATATTGATTAATCTCGCCATCTCTCCTATATGTGGTGTCAGCACCGCCGTAGATTTTAACAGTTTTAGCATATCTAATTTATGGGCTAAGGAGTTCAATGCATCCGCATCTAGAACCATGGGGATTGTAGCTTCCTCAAAGATATTCCTTAATACCTCTTCCAACTCCCTTGTCTGTCCACTTCCAGGTCCCACGGCTATGACACTACTTTCCTTCATGGTCTTAATAATTTTCTCTATATCACTAATACCCACAACGCCTTTTTTCAATTCGGGGAGGGGTACAGTAATCGCTTCAATGAGCCTAGTTTCCATGATGTTATTCAAGCTCTGGGGTATCGCTACTTTTAATAAGCCTGCTCCACTTCTGAATACGGCCTGACAAGTCAACATAGCTGCACCTGTCATTCCAGTAGACCCTGCAACAATGTATGCCTTTCCGTAATCTCCCTTATGGGTATCGCTTTTTCTTCTTGGTAGTATATTTTTTACCATTTCTTTTGAGATAAGGCTTATATTTAAATTATTTTTGTCTATGGCTTCTTTGGGAATACCTATATCCTTTACAATCATTTCCCCACAATAATCGGCGCCGGGAAAGTTGATATTTCCGACCTTAGGGAGCTGTAAAACAACAGTCTTATTGGCCCTCACCGCAGTACCTAATATATTTCCAGTCGAGGCGCAAACTCCAGATGGAATGTCGATAGACAGAATATACTTGCTACTCTGGTTGATAGCTTGAATTAATTCTTTCCACAACCCTTCCATTTCCTTAGTCAAGCCAGTCCCACAAATAGCATCTACAACAATACCACTATGGGACAATTCATCGGTAAGCTTCTGTATATCCTGAAGATCTAGCATCGTTTTTAAATCTGATTTCAGCTTCTTTAAGATATCGTAGTTAGATTTAGCATCACCTGTCAATCTAGCAATATCCCCAATGATTCTAACTTTAACAGAAATCCCCCTCTGGATAAGGTGTCGTGCTGTCACAAAGCCATCTCCACCATTATTCCCAAGACCACAAATAACCATAACATGTTTACATGCCTGCCTTTGAATTTCCTTCATAATTTCCTCTGTTACCATCATGCCTGCCTGTTCCATAAGAATGATTCCTGGAATTTTATAATCTTCCAGAGCCCTTTGATCTAATCTTTTTGCTTGAATAGCATCCACAACTTTCATACATGTTCCTTCTCCCCGTACTTTATTCTTGTCCCATGGCGATCGACTGAGCTACTGCATAGTCTCTGCTGTGGGATATGGTAATCAGAATTTCACCGATACCCCTCTCGCCAGCGATCTCTTTGGCTTGATTATATAGTTGAATCCGTGGCTTTCCTAAAGAATCTCTCTGTACCTCAATGTCTTTCCATTTAAAGCCACGGATCCCTGTACCTATGGATTTCACCGCGGCTTCCTTGGCAGCAAAATTCCCTGCAATGGTGCTTCTGTTATGATTGACCTCTTTAAAATAGTGAATCTCTCTCTCTGTAAAAATTCTTTCTAGGAACTTATTATTTCTATTCACCGCTTCAACAATTCTTTTAATTTCGATGATATCAATACCTATACCCTTAATCATTCAGTCTCTCGCCCCCCTTTCCTCCGCTGCTGTCTATCCATATTTTTGTCTATTATCCTAATCTACATAGGAAGATATACTATCTAATTTGTGTATAGTTCTATTTTTTTCTTGAAAATTCCTTCTCATACCATAAAAAAGCACGTAGTCTTAACTACGCACCTATAAAAACATTCGATCCAACTTATCCGTTTCCTCATGGCCCAGGGTATTATGTAAGTATGAGTATAAGGCATTTACTCGATCTTCTAACTGAATCTTCTCCTCCCATTTTTCTGTCAATTGCTTTCTAAGGGCTACTATCTCTTCCATCACTTTTTTTGAGCGCCCACTGTCTTCTTTTATATCTTCATAAGCCAAGGCAATGGTTTCCTTCAACAGTTCGTAGTTAAGCCTTTCAATCTCCTTTGGTGTACTCTCTCTCTGATAGTGAAGTTCATCCAGCTGATCATTGATTCTCAATATCTCATCCTTGGCAGATTCCAATTGCGTCAGCGCTTCCACATTATTTGTTGTATTTGCTTCATTGGATAATTCCAATATTTTGTCCATAAGTTGTTTCTTTTTATTTCGATATATCTTTAACTGATACTCCCCTTGCTTTTCTTCGTCTACCTTCATCATAATCTCTTTCGAGATTTTCTCCATAGTTTTGGTCTGATAAACCTCAAAATTTTCTTTCCACGCTTGATCAAAAGGGAGAATAGGTATTTTGTTTTTTCGAATAATTCTTTCTTCTAAGTCCATTTCTTTAGCCATGAAAAATCTTCCTCCCTATTTCTTGCACCCATCTACGTTACTATTATATTACTATAATCATCGCAAAACAACGACCCTTTCATCCATAGGTTAAAAGTCCCATTTTTGCATTTTAAATATACAAAATGCATCTAACGATGCCTTCGCTAGGGGAACCTAGTTCCCCTTCGACGACTGCATAGCAGCCTGAGCACCCCTCTGACTACGGCAGGGGAATACTTCCCCTACAACCCCTGTTTTTTATATAATAGGAAAGTAGAACTTTCCTATTATATAAAAAAGCCGTCCAAGATGGGCGGCTTCAATCTTCTGGGTTATTCCATATCTACAATCTTAAATCCTTTTTTCTCTATAAACTCCCTTACTCTCTTTAGATTGCTAGCCTCAAGTCTCACAATAATCTCCTTGATATCCATTTTTGCATCAGGATCATTGATCGCTAAACTAATGATATTTCCCTCAGCATTTTTAATGGCTTTTGCCAATTTAGATATCCTTCCTTTAAAATCTGGTGTGTGTATGGTCAATCGTGTTCCCCTGCCGTGGCCTAACAGACGGGTAAATGCGCTGAATATGGCCTTTTGGGTTACAATTCCTAAAAATACGTTTTGATTATCCACCACAGGAATAAAAGGAATATTTCTACTTGAAAACAACAAGGAAGCGTCTTCTACGATGTCATTGGCCTGTACTACGGGTATATCTTTTTTCACATATTCTGAAAGGGAACTATTCAAAAACTCACTCCTTGCCCCATCTTCCACTTCATAATACTTCTGATATATATCATAGACCGAAATACATCCTATAAATCGATGATCCTCCACCACGGGCAGGGAAAGGTACCCCTCAAACTTAATCTTTTCTAACGCCTCCTGTACTTTTTGGCCCTCCTCAAGGACCAAAAGATTTTCTCGCTTCAACATAATATTTTTAATAATCATCCAAAATACCCCTCTCCAGCATATTTCTTCCATATACCTTATTCTACTCTTTTCACTTCTGTCCTTCAATATCTTTTCAATGGTATAAATACACCAAAATAAGACCTTTAAACCCATTATCTGACGAAATTCATAAATAATCGTATCTTCCCAGGCTCTACGACAAAATTCAAAAGTACTTCAATATATAAACAGGCATAGGATAGGCTTTTGATGAAAAATATGGTATAATTAGCAACAGTTATCAACGACTTTTTTCGACAGCAGGGGAGCGGGAGGAGAGATACTTTATGCGACTGACTCATAAATATTTAATTGGTTCATTGCTTTGCATTGTTATATCTGCTGTGCTTACCTTGATGGGTATTATTCTCCCTTTATATCATACTGAAGCAGATACTTTAGGCTACATTGTAAATGGTCGTACCCGCACCATGGATGTTTTCTTCAAAAGCGCAGCAAAAAACTTACGTGCTAAAGCCGTGGAGTACGCCTATTGGGATGATTTAATTGTTGGTTTAGAAACTAGCAATACATCTTGGATTCGCGGCAACCTTACGGAATATCTGTTTCATTCACCTTTTAATATTGATATGGTCTATCTTACTTCAGATAGCTACCACTATCATGAGTTCTATGGTGATGATACATTACAAGACCAGCTGAAAACCATGAATTTATTTCAACAAACCCTAACGACAGGAGAGGCCTCCTCTAGTTTCATGCTGTTCGATCAACAGCTTTATATCGTTTCTGTATCTCCTGTTTCAACCTTTGATGGCTCTTCCGGAATCAAGGGGTTCTTGGTTCTTGGAAGAAAAGTAGATGAGGAAGTATTAGACCCTTTGATGGATTACATTGGTGATGAGGCGTCCATTCAGTTCATTCCCAGTCAATTACCCCACAATTCCCATCACACCATCAAGGATCGTTACCATATTACATACCGTTATCGGATTCGTGATTTTGAGGATAGAGTGATTGCCTCCTATAATGTCACTGTCAATGTAAATTACTTTATGAATTTAAAATACTTACTGTTTAGGAACATTTCTTTGATTGCTATCTTATCGGCATTAGTTTGCTCCTACATGGTATATCGTATGATTCGCAAATTGTCTTTTCAGTTTGAACAGTCTATAGATGCAATACAGAATATTGCCAATGGAAACTATTCAGAAAAGATAGAAGAACAGGGGGACTATGAACTGCAGATTCTTGCAAGAAGCATCAACAAACTCTCCTCCAACATTCACCAGAAGAATTTCCAAATGCGCGAAAATTTTCTCCGGACCATTGAAACCTTAAGCACCGCTTTAGAGTTCAAGGATCCATATACCATGGGCCACTCCGAGAGGGTAGCTACATACAGCGTGGCCATGGCACAAGTCCTAGGTTTAAAAGATATTGATAGTATTCAGGCAGCCGCTTTGATGCATGATATCGGCAAAATTGGTATTCCTGAATCCATCCTCAACAAGAACGGCAGACTAGCCCCAGAAGAACTGCAGGTTATTCGAGAGCATCCTGAGAAGGGATATCTGATTTTGAATATTATTGAAGATTTTCATGAAATCAAACATATGATTCGTTACCACCATGAATGGTATGACGGCAATGGGTATCCCCATGGTCTATCTGGTGAATCTATCCCCATTGGTGCTCGAATCATCGCCATTGCCGATGCCTTTGATGCCATGACAAGTCATCGACCTTATAGATCGGCCCTACCAATAGATCACGCCATTGCTGAAATCAACAAGATGGCAGGCAGTCAGTTCGACCCAGCTATTGTGGTTATTTTTAATCAATTGGACCATGATACCTTATCGGAGTCCTCTAGTCCCCCCATGGCTACATCGGAAGTTTAAAGATACTACGTTGTATGTTTATATGCATGAAAAAAGATGATGAGTATTCATCATCTTTTTTCATGCATATTAAAACATCTTTTTCTTGGCCATAAAATATGCAGAAATAATAGATAAGAGGACCGAAATGCCTATAATAATAGAAAAGGCATAGGGATTTCTTGACAAAGGCACCAAAACATTCATTCCAAAGAAACTTGCCACCATGGTGGGGATCGCCATCACGATAGTAATGGAAGTCAATATTTTCATCACAATATTTAGATTGTTTGAAATGACTGATGCGAATGCATCCATGGTTCCACTGAGAATATTGCTATAGATATTGGCCATTTCAATGGCCTGCTTGTTTTCAATAATTACATCCTCTAGCAGATCTTGATCTTCAGGATACTTTTTGATAGCTTCTAGTCTTAGCATCTTTTCCATTACAATCTCGTTAGACCTTAATGATGTGGAAAAGTATACCAAGCTCTTCTCTAACTCTAATAATTGAATAAGCTCTTTATTTTTCATAGAAATATGAAGCTCTCTTTCAATTCGATTGCTCATACGATCAATCTGCTTTAGATACTGTAGATAACAGGTAGCATTTTTATAAAGAATTTGCAGAATAAATCTCGTTTTCTTAAAGGTAAAGAAGGATTTTACATGACCTATGATAAAATCTCTTAAAATGCTCAATTCCTTTGTGCACACGGTAACAATATTGTCACCATATAGAATGATACCTAAAGGGATGGTTGAAAAAATTTGGGAATTCTCTGTTTTTTCAACAATGGGAACGTCTACTAGGATCAATATACAGCCGCTGTCAATCTCAATTCTAGCTCGCTCCTCTTCATCTAAGGCAGCCTTTATATGGCTAGCATCTATGCTTAATCTATCGCTAACGGCTTCTACTTCGCTTTCCGTTGGATTGACTAGATTTATCCATACTCCCTCTTCCATCTCATCTAATCTTTGTAATCTATCTTGAATGGTTTTATAAATTTGAATCATGGCCTTCCTTCCCCTCTTTATGATTTTGGTCTTCACGCATAGCAAAATCAACTCTTCATTCCGTGATTTTACAAATGCTTTACCAAATCAGTCACCGTCTATAAAAGGAAAGGACTTAACAATTCATCGGTTCATGATTGATTCCATCGTAATATGAAGAGCCTCTTGCTATTCAGTTTTTTCTTACGACTATTCGGTAACGGACTGGAATCCACTACCATCACCTACCTTTTAAAACAATTCTATTCCACCGTCATTATTTCCTTTATAAAACACTTTCCTAGATATAAACAAAAAATTCTCTACCCAACAGTAGAGAATTCAATTCTTCCATGTTGAGCTTTAGCACTATGGAGCTTTGACCCTCCGTCAGCTACATTAAATATGACCTTCCCGATCATATCTGTTGACCCATTGGAATCTCTCGATTTTTCTGGGCAGCAGCATTTATCTCCATAGGAGCCTCACCTAACAAATTATTTTTTTCAATCAATCTATACTTCATTATATGTGATGCATGGGCTTTATTCAACCTATAGAAATATATTATTTCTACTATAATTTTATAAATTTTGGTTCCCTCTGCTCAAACACAGTAATATACTTAAATCCTATTTCTTTTAGAAGTTCATAGGTCTCCCTGATTCTAAAACCAATATGTTCCAGCCTATGGGCATCGGACCCTACTGTGATGATTTCTCCGCCCATGCCCCTATATAATTCTAAAATTTCCTCCGTGGGATTGGTTCCTCCTAACCCATAACGAAACCCGGAGGTGTTGACCTCAATCCCTTTACCCTTTTCAATAATGACCTTTAAGATCTTTTGAATCATTTCCCTATCCAGGTCTCCTAATTCCACGTTTTCATAGGATTTTAACGCATATCTCCTGACTAAATCCAAATGCCCATAGACACTATAGCAATCCATTTCTCTAACAATTTTAAAAACCTCTGAAAAATATCTCTCATAGGCTTCTTCTTTGGCTTTTTCATGGAACAATTTTCCATAATATAGGTCATGCCCCTCTATGGTATGACTGGAGCCAATGACAAAGTCAAAAGGATACTGACAAACCAATTGATTGATTCTATCCTTTTCCTCCAATTGTAATCCCATCTCAACCCCAATTTTGATGCTGATTTGATCCTTGTATTTTTTCTGCATTTCCTGCATCTTCTCTATATAGCTGTTAGCATCAAACAGGTCATCCATTACTAGATCTCCTGGTCTCCACACATTGAATTCCACGTGATCAGTAAAGGCGATCTCCTGAATTCCCAACGAAATTCCTCGCTCTATGGCCTCTTCCACTACCATCTTAGAGTCATTTGAAAATGAAGTATGTACATGATAATCAAACATCGACATCACCCTTTCTGAACAATCCTATTCTTATTTCCTGCCTGGGACCCTTCCCAAAGATTCTCCCATATTTACCTTGGTCTCGAAGCCAGCTTCTGTGTTTCTCAACAAGTCACTATCTATGTCTATCGTTCCTGGTTCTAAAAATAGAATCACTGTAGAACCCCCAAATTTAAAGTATCCCTTCTCCTGACCCTTCTTCACCTTCTGCTGGGGTATGTAAGTCTGTATAATAGAGCCTACACAGGTTGCACCCACCTCAAGGATTGCAATTTTACCAAAGTGATCGGAATTGAAGCTGGTGATCTCCCTTTTGTTTTGTGTGTAGATCTCCGCTACCTTCTTCAAAGCCACTGGATTTACAGAATAATACATACCTTCTATTCCCGTGCTTGTTCCTGGTATTCCGCTATCTGAAAAATGAAAACGATGATAATCTGCTGGACACAATCGGATGACAATACAGGTTCCCCCTTGGTATGCCGATGCCATGTCTTCATCTTGTAATAGTTCCCCCAATCGATAATTGATTCCCTTCACCTGGGCTACTTGATGAATATCAATCTTGTCATAGACCAAAACTCTCCCATCCGCTGGAGAAGCTAAACAATCTGCATCTTTACAGACAAGCCGTGCATCCTCTTTTAACTTCCTATAGAAGAAATCATTAAAATGTTCATACTCTTCTATGCCCTCCCGCTCTGCCTCTTTCATTTCAATCCCTAGGGATGTGACAAAGCTCTCTATTTTTCTTCGACTAAAAGGCATATCCTGAAGCTTTCCATAAAGCGTTGAAAATATTTTTTTCTTAACGATCAGTTCTAACAATGAGCTTCCCATGCTGGTATCATAGATCCATCGCAGGAAACGATCACCCGCTACGATTTCTTTTCGCTTCTCACCAGTTTTTCGATCAATATAATGAATATCCATGTCATCCATCCTTTAGAAGTTTTTTCAAGTCATCCCCATTCATTGCCCTTATCATTTTATCATATTGTCATTTCTTGAAAAAGGATTCTTCCCCTATTATTTCTCATTTTACAAGATATCATGACCTTTCTCCCCTTCTACATATAATTATCCTATCATGAATGACTTTCCTCAATTTATTCGCTATAATGAACTTGAGATTTAACAATTCCAGGTACATTTTTTATAAAAATTAAGAAAACCGGGGGGATTATGATGCAGTACAGAAAATTTGAGAAGTTAGATTTTGAGGTTCCAGTGTTAGGATTTGGTTGCATGCGTCTGCCTATTCTAGATGGGGACAGCGGTAAAATTGACGAGGATAAGGCCATTGATATGCTCCACTACGGCATTGATCATGGAATTACCTATATTGATACGGCTTATCCTTATCATAAGGGAAGTAGTGAACTGTTGGTAGGCAAAGCATTAAAAGAAGGCTATCGTGAGAAGGTAAAGCTAGCGACAAAGCTTCCTGTGTGGTTAACCAACAGCTATGAAGATTTCGATAAATATCTTAGTGAACAATTGTCTAGATTGGATACGGAATGGATCGATTTTTACCTGCTTCATGCTTTGGATCAAGAATCCTGGCGTAAAGTAAAAGATTTAGGTGTCTTAGAATTCCTTGACAAGGCCCTGGCAGATGGGAGAATTAAGCATGCTGGGTTCTCTTTTCATGATGAATTCCCTGTTTTCCAAGAAATCTTTGACGCTTATGACTGGAGCTTTTGTCAAATTCAATTGAATTATATGGATGTGAATTATCAGGCTGGCCTAAAGGGGCTGCAATATGCGGGAGAACGCAATGTGCCCGTGGTGATTATGGAACCCCTTAAGGGTGGGAAGCTCGCCATGGATCCCCCAGAAACCATCCAAAAAATTTGGGACACAGCAGAAATTAAGCGATCCCCTGCAGACTGGGCCCTGAGATGGCTTTGCAACTTCCCTAAGGTTTCTGTTATTCTCAGCGGCATGAGCACCCTAGAACAGATCATTGATAATATTCGCATTGTTGAAGATGCAATGCCCCTTGCCTTGACCCCCAAAGAGCTGGATATCGTCCATCAGGTATCAGAACAATATATCAGCCTGACAAAGGTACAGTGTACTTCCTGTGAATATTGTATGCCATGCCCTGCTGGTGTCAATATTCCTAAGAACTTTTCCTTATACAACGATACTTATGTATATGGCAATATAGATCATTCCGCCTATGCATACAACAACTTTCTGACTGAAGGCCAACGGGCATCCGCTTGTATTTCGTGTAATGCCTGCGAACCCCTATGTCCTCAGCATATACCCATCAGCAGCCATATGAAGGATATTCATACCCGACTGGATAAACAGAAGTAAGACTTTTCCGCAGGAATATTCTTCCTAAACTATACACATCCCATTGTCCGTTTATAAATACATTGATTTTAGGCTGGTCTATAGCAAAACAAAACCTCTAAGGGAGCTCCCTTAGAGGTTTTGTTGAGTTTTTCTTCATGTAAATTATTCTGCTTTTTCTGCGTTCTCTTCTTTGACGATCTTCCCGTCTTCCCTTAATGCCTTAACAAGGGAAACCATTCCAAACAACATAACAAAGGCAAACGGGAACGCTGCAGCGATGGATGCTGTTTGAAGCACACCCAATCCCCCTGCTAACATGAGGGCTAGGGCCAATGCCGATTGGACCACTCCCCAAATGAGCTTCTTTTGAGTGGATGGATTCATCTCTCCATTTGATGTCATCATTCCTAATACAAAGGTGGCGGAGTCTGCAGAAGTAACAAAGAAGGTTACTAACAATATGACTGCCACAAAGGATATAATACCTCCCATTGGGTAATGACTCATCACAACAAAGAATGCCGTCGGTGTTGATTGGATGGCTTCCGTTGCCACATCTACGCCTAAATTGATACCCAGTGTTCCAAATACGGCAAACCATAGGAAGGATCCAAAAGCGGGTACCAAAAGAACGCCAGTTACAAATTCACGGATCGTTCTCCCTTTAGAAATACGGGCGATAAACATGCCTACGAATGGAGCCCACGCAATCCACCATGCCCAGTAGAAAATCGTCCAACCACCTACCCAGGAGTTATCACCGAATACCACAATATGGAAGCTGTCTCGGATAAATTCACCGAAATACATTCCTATACCATTGGTCAAAGCATTGATAATCATCACTGTAGGGCCAATGATAATCGCTAGAATTAATAAAATCCCCGCAATACCCATGTTTAGATTAGATAGAAACTTAATTCCTTTATCTAATCCCGTTACTGCGGATATCATAAAGAGTACAGTAACAATAGCAACAATACCAATTTGTACTGCAGATGACTCCGGTATACCAAACATAAAGTTCAATCCACTGTTTATTTGTAACGTTCCTAAACCTAGTGATGTTGCAACACCTGCTACAGTAGCAAATACCGCTAGAATATCTACTAGATGTCCAATAGGACCATTTACTCTTTCTTCACCAATAAGTGGGATAAAGATACTACTGATAAGACCTGGCTTGTTTTTTCTAAACTGCATATAGGCAAGGGCAAGGGCTAATACGCAATAATTTGCCCAAGGATGAAGACCCCAGTGGAAAAAGGATTTTTTCATGGCGAAATCTGCGGCTGCAGCTGTACCGCCATCCATTCCCAAAGGTGCTACGAAGTGATTCAATGGTTCGGCAACACCCCAGAATACAAGACCAATACCCATTCCTGCACTGAAAAGCATTGCAAACCATGACATGTAAGAATACTCAGGTTTCGAGTCATCTGGACCAAGTTTAATACTCCCATATTTGCTAAATGCAATCCATATGGAGAAAACGACGAATGAGAACATGGAGATGAGATAGAACCAACCAAAATTACCTACTAAGTAGCTAAATAATCCGTTAGCAGCGCTCCCAAAGTTCTCGGGGGCAAAGAGGCCCCACAGAACTATTGCAAACACAACCACCAATGAGATATAGAAAACAGCGTTCTTATTCTTCATGTGATGTGTCCCCCTATTTAATTTTTTTTGCCTAGCAGCCTACTATTTGGTACCCCTTATTATATAAGTCCAAGTAATACCTACTAGAAGATTTTAACGACGGAAATCTCTAGAATCTTATTCGACGAGATTTCGTTGGCGAAATGAGCAGTTGCGATAGTAACATGGGATTTTCAAATTTTTACTTTGAAAACAGTTTGTTCTTTAATCTCTGTCGTTAAAGCATCTAAAGCAACGCCTACTCTATGATAACGAAGTTTAAATTGCTGCTCTTTTGAAGTCGCTGGATCTCCTAATGGATACGGAATAGAAATCGTCGGTACCATTCTATTTGCTCCAACTGACTTTGCAACAGGGATTAAATTGGCCATCTGTACAATGGTGATTCCTGCTTTTTCAATTTCTTTGGTTATCGTTGCACCGCAACGTGTACAGGTACCTCAGGTGGATACTAGGATAGCAGCCTTGATCCCAGCAGCCATCAGTTCTGTAGCAATTTCTATACCCATCCTTGCAGCTTCAGCCTGAGTTGTTCCAGTTCCAACCGTCGAATAGAAGTATTCATAGATGCCTCCTATTTTACCTTCTTTTTCATAAGCCCGCAAAGCATCTAGTGGTACGATGACATCGGGGTCTGCATTGGCTGCAGCGGGATCAAAGCCAGCATGAATGGTTTGATATTCACCTCCTACTAAATCATCTTTGTCAGCAATACTATATTTCCCCCACTTTGTGGCTGATGCAGATTGTATTCTATCAGGATTTCCTACTGGTACGATACCTCCAGAGGTCACAACAGCAATTTCCAGTTTACTTAAATCCTCTATAGCAATTGCTGGTGCGATAGGTATTAAGTCTGATGGTTGAATTGGCAGTTCACTGGTAAATGGTTGTCCGTGTACCTTCTTTAGTAGCATATCAATGACGCGATCCGCTGCATTGACTGGGGGATTGAGCCAAACTTGACTTCTAATACCTCTACCATAATAGCCTTCTTCTTCAGCTGATTTTACCTTTTCACCTTTTAATAGCTTTAATCCAAATGTAGCCATCGGTTCGATATCTTTTCTCATGGCAGCGGCACTAGCTCCACCCTTAAAAATATACATCTCCTTCTTGAACATTTCGACACCTGGGTTTTCGTTATTCATAGAAGTAATGACAGGCACGCCAAATTTCTCTTTTACTGCCTTACAGATGTTCCCACATGCACTACCGTATCTTCCCGCTCTAAAAGCTGGACCAGCAAAGAATATATCAAGTTCCTTGTCTGCTAAAAATCCTAAAATAATTTCTAAAGCTTCTTGTGTTCTTGAACCCATGAAGTTATCACCACAAATAATGGTATGGGTAACCTGCACATCGTCCCCCAACTGTTTCTGTAGTTCCATGGCTGGTCCTACTAAGCCTTCTCTTATTTCCGGCGCGTGGTCTGCTAATTCTTCACCACCGATTTGTCCAAAGAATTGATTTAAGTATAAAATTGCTTTTTTCATTTCTTTCACCCCCTAAAACTCTACCATTGTCTTTGTTGACCAGCCAACTACACGGTCTCCGCAGAACATGGCATTGTTTTCCATAATAATTGATCCGTCTTCCCTTACAGATGATCCCAAAATTTCGTCATTACTCCAACCACCAGATAATCCGTCCCTTGCTAATGCCTGTAATTCACCAATGACTGTTTCCATCGGTGGTAATATAATCATCTCTGAAACATTCCCACAGGAAACAATAGCGTTTGCCTTCTTATCTAAAGCCACTAGGGGCTGGGATGCACCATCTCTACCTGTACACTCATTGGTCAATCCTATGGTTTTAACCCCAGCATCTTCCAATGCTACAATACATGCAATGAAATCTGCATCTGGGTTTCCATAACCTTCTTCTGCTACAACCGCTGCATCTGCTCCTAATGACTTAGCCATTTGTGCTACAAACAGTGCGGCTCTATTTTTTTGTTCTAGGGCAACATTCAGGTTTGACATAATCACACCTAGGAAGTTGATTGTCTTCCCATGATCTTGATATAATCGCTTAATCATCGGCAAATTTTGAAAATCATATGTAGACCACTTGGATGAACAAGGCATAAAGGAACCGGAAATCATTGCTCCATCCAATACTTCGTTTGGATGCATAAAGGTAGGTACCATACGGTTGCAGTCCCATCCATATACAAGATCATTGTATCCAAGCTCTTCCATTTGTGATTGTGGCTGTAGTACAAGCACTACCTTCGGTAGAGCGTTTTCTTCTTCTGTTCTCTTGGTAATTGATGCTAATTCATAGGTTTCAACCATTTCTGGTTCCATATCCTTTACGCAGCTACCAATATATTCTGCTAGTCTCATGCCTGCCCATCTCAATGCGTGATTTTTCTTTTGTTGCTCATATCTTTCAAACTCTTCATCTGTATCTGCCACAAGAACGATATTTTTCAATTGGGAGTAGTAGGTATATTTTGCCCCTTCTCCACCCATATCGATGAGTCCGTCTTGGAATCCTCCCCAATGCTTTCCTACAACTAGAACGCTGCAATCCTTTAAAGCAAGGGTTCTTCCATCTCCTGCCTGCATTAAATCCCCTGTTACGCCTGGAAAGATTGGCCCTCCACCAATTCTATGCCTTGGTTCGATGGCTTCCTTTACTGGCACTAGTCGCACCATGTCGCCAGGTTTCACAATCACAAGGTCTGCTTCTGTGATATGCTCATCTTCTTTCACAACAGCCAAAGCTTCTTCTTTATTGATTGTCAAGATGCCGTCTGCATAGGCAGTTTGAGCACCGAGTACGATGTCTTTAACAAAAAAATTACCTAACTCTAACTTCATCCGATTGCACTCCTTTCACAAAATAAAGTTGAGAGAAAAATAACATTTTCTTTGGGAGAAGTGACTTTTTGAAAACGTTGTCATGTACGTCATAAAAAAAATCTATGTTATTTCTCTCGTTGATAAAATTATATCATAGGTCAGACTATTTTGTAAATTTGTTTATTTACTAATCATGATTTATTTTGCTATTTTTTTAACATTTTTTTAAATCTATATCGTTACACATCCTTATCTGATAAAACTTTTCTTTTATTCTATCGAATCATGTAAAATGATGAAAAAAACTCAGGCCAAAATTATTGGTCTGAGCTTTTTTCATCATTTTATCCTAATCCTTCCTTTGCTAAGAAAGCCATGAAGGTATTCGATAAGTTATCCGTATTCTTTGTTCTTTCAAATAGGAGTCCATCTTCCGTAACCTGTAGTCTCGCTTTGCCATCGGGCCAGTGGAAACCCTGATCATAGAGAACAGGACTGCCATTCACTGGCCAGAATACTTGCTTTCCCTGTTGCTTATCTATTTTAAAGTAATCATGATTTTGAATAGATATTTCATGTAAAATCTCATCAGGGTCTGAGTATTCCATATTTGTACTCAATGCATTGGCTAACCTCACAATCATTTGCCAATTTTCAAGACCAGAAGCTGGAGCAATGGCTTGGTATAGTCTTTGAATTTTTCGTTCTGAACTGGTATAGGTTCCCCTCGATTCTGCAAAGCTTGCAGCTGGCAGGACCACATCTGCAGCCATGGCCGTTTCTGTCAGATGGGTATCCTGTACCATTAAGAAGCTTAGGTTTTTCAAATTAACCTGTGGAATATCTTCTCCAAACACAAGGAGCCCCTTAATTTCTTTGGTATCGATACCTTTTATGATTCCTTGAGCATCTTTCATTTTCACAATATCAGCTACACCTTGACTATTATTTTTGGCTTTTAACTGGATAATACCACTTCTTGGCTTTCCGATGTGACCTGCGATCACAGCAATATTAGCAAGCATCTTAGCGCCATCTGCCCTTAATCCATTTTGTTCGAAAACAATCATAGCTTTCTTAGATTTTCCATAGATCTCTGCTACCTCTTTAGCCGAATCGCTGACTGTTATTGCCTCCAAGCTATGCTTTAATTCTTCCAAACCAGATACCCAATCGATTTTGGAGGTCAAGCTGCTTTCTAACAATGCCTTTGCAATTTCTTTCAAGAAACTTACATTGTTCGGGGGCGTGACCTTCTTATAGGCCCATTCATCTACTTGAGATTGAAAGGGATTGATAACGACCAACTTTGCACCATGTTCAACAGCTTTCTTAATCTTCAACCCTACAATGGTATGGTTCTTCATGACCTCTGAACCTATGAGAAGAATGGTCTCTGTAGAAAGAAGCTCATCAAAAGTGTTAGATGAAGCATCATAGCCTAAGACATCTTCGATTCCACCCTGTACTCGATTAAAGCAACATATGTTTTCTGTCTTTAAAACTTGTAGCCCTAGCTTTGATGTCAGATACACCTCTTCATTGGTATATCGATCAGATATGGCAATGCCTAGGGAGGTACTGCCATAGAGCAAAGTTAAACTTTGGGCTTTCTTCGCTGTATAAAGTAGCGCCTCTTCCCATGGAACCTCTTCAAGCTTACCATCTTTACGAATCATAGGTTTGGTTAATGATTCTCCTTTTTGTGCAATATCAAAGCCAAATCTTCCCTTAACACATAAAAGCCCTTGATCTACTGTATCCATCCCATTCGGTAGAGAACGCATCAATAAGTTTCCTTTTGTATTTAGATTCATATTACAACCAACACTACAGTGAGCACAAACCGTATGGGTGACCCTGGCTTCTACAGGTACGGACTTCTCAATGGGTAGTCGTTCTTGGAGAGCGCCCGTAGGGCAAACACTGATACACTGTCCACAGCTGATACAACCCGTTTCTTTTAATGGTAAATCTAGGGCAGGCTTTACAATGGTGTCAAATCCTCTTTCCACCAAACCTAGGGCACCAATGCCCATGATTTCATCGCATACCCGTACACACAAACCACAGAGAACACATTTATCGGGGTTTCTTAAAATAAAGGGGTGATCCTCCTGCCACTGGCGTTGATGCACTTCTCCAGCCAACCGTTCTGGCAGTACTTCATATTCATTGGCGTATTTAAAAAGAGTACATTCAAACACATCATGGCATCCACATTCTAAGCACCGCATGGCATCGGCCTTTGCCGATTCCTCCCCATAGCCTTCCACCACTTCCTCAAAGCTTCTCTTTCGTATCTCTGAGGATAGATGCGACATATCTGGTCTATGGACTTTTGGTCGGTCTGCAAAATATTCTTCCCCTAGATCATATCTTTCTACATAGAAGGGTTTTTTATAAGGGACAATCTCCCCTTCTAGATATCTACAAATGACTTCAGCAGCTTTTTTGGCTTCTCCAATAGCTTGAATTGCAATGGCTGCTCCTTTATTGGTTGCATCCCCTCCCGCAAATACCCCAGGGAGATTCGTAAGAAAAGTATATTCATCGGCATAGATGCTTTCGCTTTTCGTCTTATCAATATCATCAAAGCCTGTGCCATCGACCATTTGCCCTATGGAGGAAATAACAGAGTCAACCTCAATGATTTCTTCTTCTCCATCTATTGGCACAGGCTGACATCTACCACTTTTATCCGGTTCTCCTTGCTTCATTTTCTGTAGTCTTATTTTTGATACTTTTCCATCCTGTCCAATAATCTCAATTGGACTTACTAAAAACTTAAAGGTAATTCCTTCTTCTTCCGCTTCCTTAATTTCAACCTTTTCAGCCGGCATCTCTTCCTTCGTTCTACGGTAGAGGGCGTATACTTCCTTAGCTCCTAATCGAATGGCAGTTCTACAGGCATCCATGGCTGTATTTCCACCACCTACAACAGCAATTCGATCCCCTGTCTTTATGGGCTCATTCACAGCAAACTTCGTGAGAAAATCGATTCCTCCAATAACGCCTTCTAGATCTTCACCAGGACAGTTTAACTTTGCACTTTTCCACGCCCCAATACAAACATATACCGCATCAAAGTGCTCTCGTATATAGCTTAGGTCTACATCTTTTCCCACCCTTATACCGGTCAGCATTTTTACGCCCATTTTCTCAATAATGGCGATCTCTTTATTGAGCACTTCCTTCGGCAAACGATATTGGGGAATTCCATAACGGAGCATCCCTCCTAGCTCTGGCATGGCTTCATAAATCGCTATCTTATGGCCTGCCTTGGCTAGGTAATAAGCCGCTGTTAATCCTCCGGGCCCTCCACCAATGATGGCAACGCGTTTGCCTGTAGCTGGCCCAATCTCAGGTATAAAAGCATTTTCATCCTTTAAATCAATATCTGCTACAAACCGCTTCAACCATGCAATAGAAATAGGTTCTTCTACCAGTTGTCTCCTACAGGCATCCTCACAGGGATGGGGACATATTCTTCCTATGCTGGCTGGAAGGGGTAGCTGCTCTTTGATTAGTTCTAGGGCTTCTCGATATTGACCATTGGCAATTAATCCAACATATCCCTGACAGTCCGTATTTCCCGGACAAGCAAGGATACAGGGAGGTCTACAGTCTCCCACATGATCTGTCAGCAGTAATTCTAAGGCAATCTTCCTCGAATCCTTCACCCTTCTTGTATCTGTATTAATGACCATGCCTTCACTTGCTTCCGTGGCACAGGCCCTTAGTAACCTTGGCAGTCCTTCTACTTCAACCACACAGAGTCCACAGGCGCCATAGGTCTGAACCCTTTCATCATGACAAAGAGTAGGTATATGAATTCCACCAGCTTTCGCTACTTCCAATATTGTTTGCCCTCTTTGTCCAATCATTTCTTTTCCATTTATGTTTACTCGTATTTTTGGCATATATGTCCCCCCTATCTCCTTTATTCCACTTGTACTGCATGAAAACCACAGACTTCTATACATTTACCGCATTGTACACATGCTTGTTGATGGATATGGTATGGCTGTTTTCTTTCTCCTGTTATGGCTTCAACAGGGCAATTCCTTGCACATAAACCACATCCAATGCAATTCTGTGAAATAATGGTATAGGTTAATAAACTGGCGCATTGCTTTGCAGGGCATCTCTTATCATAAATATGACTTTCATACTCTGCTTTAAAATATTGTATAGTACTCAACACAGGATTTGGTGCTGTTTGACCAAGTCCACAGAGAGAGCCGTCCTTTATTTTTAAACCCAACTCCTGGAGGAGCTCAATGTCTCCATCCTTTCCTTCTCCATCACAAATCCGTGTAAGGATCTCAAGCATTCGTTTGGTACCAATTCTACAGTGAATACATTTTCCACAGGATTCTTTTCGTGTGAAATCTAGAAAAAATCTGGCCATATCTACCATACAGGTCGTTTCATCCATGACCACCATTCCTCCAGAGCCCATGATTGCCCCCGTTTTATTGATGGAGTCATAATCCACAGCTGTATCTAAAAGATGGGCTGGTATACACCCCCCTGAAGGCCCACCCATTTGAACCGCTTTAAATCCTTTATTATCCATGCTACCGCCCCCGATATCAAAAATAATTTCTCTTAGGGGAATGCCCATTGGTACTTCTACTAGTCCGCCCTTTTTTATTTTTCCCGTTAAGGCAAAGACCTTTGTACCTTTGCTTTTTTCACTGCCGATTTCGGCAAAAGCACGTCCTCCATGCCTTAGTATCCATGGAACATTGGCAAAGGTCTCAACATTATTAATATTGGTAGGCTTTTGCCAGTATCCTTTCTGAGCAGGAAAAGGGGGCTTTAATCGAGGCATACCTCTTTCGCCTTCCAAGGATGCAATCAAGGCTGTTTCCTCTCCACACACGAAGGCACCTGCCCCTGCTTTGATTCTTAAATCGAAATGAAAGCCACTGTCATCGATAATGTTTCTCCCAAGGTATCCTTTCTCCCTTGCTTGATTAATGGCTTTTTGTAGGCGTAGGATAGCAAGGGGATATTCTGCCCTCACGTAGATTACACCTTCATTGGCACCTATGGCATAGGCTCCTATGAGCATCCCTTCAATTACGCCATGGGGGTCTCCTTCTAATATACTCCGATCCATAAATGCTCCTGGATCTCCTTCATCGGCATTACACACCATATATTTGGGTGTATCCAAGGATTGTCTTGCCGCATTCCACTTGAACCAGGTAGGAAAACCAGCTCCTCCTCTGCCACGGAGATTGGCAGTTTTGATTTCTTCTATGACTTCCTCTGGACTCATTTCTTTTATACATTTTTCTATCCCTTGATAACCACCGGTTTTCATATATTCTTCAATCGATTCGGGATTAATCATCCCACAGTTTTTCAAAGCAATTCTTTTCTGCTTCCTTAAAATATCTTCATCTTGCTTTTCTATAACATAAGCAGGATTACGATCCTCCATGATTTCTTTCACCATTTCTCGCGTTACATTTACATAAGTTGTTTTTTCACCACTATCTTGAACAACCTCGACAATTGGCTCTAGATAACACATACCAATACAACCTGTTAAGGTTAATTCCCCCTGTATATTCCGTGCTCTTAGTTCTTGTTCAATGGCTGTATACACCTTATTAGCTCCTGCTGCAATACCACAGCTACCCTGACCCACAATGATTTTCATCCTTTATACCCCCTTTTGCTCACTTGCTACAATCTCCCGGATAATCTTCCTTGCTTTATCTGGAGTAAGTTTTCCAAAGGTATCCCCATTGATCGTCATGACTGGAGATAAGCTGCAACAACCCAAGCAGGCCACATTATTGATGGTAAACAATTGATCTGTTGTAGTTTCACTCTCTCCAAAAGACAATTCACTACGAACGGCCTCTTCAATGAGTTTGGATCCATTGACATGGCAAGCAGTACCCTGACATAAAGAGATCAAATATTTGCCCACTGGCTCTAATCGAAACTGGGTATAAAAGGTAGCTACACCATGGATCTTTGCAGCCTTTATTCCCATGAATTCGCCAATTTCCCTAAGCACTTCCTTTGGTAAGTACCCATAGATTTCTTGAGCTTCTTGGAGTACACTAATTAAGTTGCCTGGAGTTTCCCGATATTTTTCAATTTTAGATTTCAATTTTTCCCATTTAAATTGGTCAATTTTTTCACTTTCTGTCATTTCTCTTTTACCCATACAACATTCCATTGTCCCACACCCCTCAATCATTATCATTGACTTTTCTAAACCATTTTTCAGTTCTCAATCTTCGATTCTTTTCAGCATCCACCATACTTCTAAGCTATTTTCTTCAAGAATTGTCGTTAACAATTTTTACTTTCCTTCATTTGTGCGAATAATTAAAACTTTATATATTGCAATGCATTTCTTGTCAGATTAGCATTCATTAAGGCTTATGTCAATATATCGTTTTGATATTTATTCAATTTTAAGAATAAATATATTTTTTAAGAATACTAATGCTTGCATTATATCATTTGTAAGATAATTTTGTAAATATGTTTACTTTATAAACACGTTTATTTTATTGGAATAATTCTCCTCTACTTCCCCTAACTATCAAATCCCTGATAAATAAAATAGGAAGGCTCCAGTTTCCTGGAGCCTTCCTATTTTATTTAACACACGTTGCCTTCTTTTGCTATAAAGCCTGCTTTTACCTAGCATTTGTTAACTTTTCCCATTATGATAAATTATATCTAGAACTTGCAGAATTGTTCTCTCATAGATGACATTTCAGCAATAATGGAATCAACGTCCAATACCATTTCCATCATACCAATTTGCTCATCATAAACCGTGGGATCCACTGCTTCTTTAAACTCTGTATCTATCGCATGATATACTCTAAGTCCTAACTGGACTCCTGCCAATGAACCTGCATATGTAGGGTCTCCATTTGTTACTGTTTCAGCAGCTAAGCCTGCAGCTTCTGCTTCAGCAGCACCAAGAAGAACGATAATGTTTTCAGCACCGTACTTCTCAGTCATATTTTTTACCCTATTTTGATTCTCCAGGTCCATTGCT
>CALECF010000242.1 GCA_937948705.1 uncultured Anaerosolibacter sp.
TACAGCTTTTTCAATATCTTCTAAAATTAAATCTAGGTCTTGAATTTTTCGGTATCTCTCAATCGTCAGATCCCATTTACTGCTCTGAAAGCTTCCTTGTTCCAGTTTAATAGAGGCTTCAGTCTCTCCTAGTGTCACTAAAAATTCTGAAGTTCCATCTTTCTTTTTCAAAGGCAGCTTATATTGTTGGAAAGTATTTAGCAGTATTTTTTCCAGTTTGTCTCTACCTATATCATAGATGGTAATGGTTCTCTTTCTAATAGATAGGAAAAAGAAGGGTAGTGAAATCAACAGAAAAAGTATGGCGTAACCCCAGGATATCTTATCTTTAAGGTCAAACCCCGTAAACCTTAACTGAAAAAAAATCCCTAAAGATCCGAATACAATTTTGAAAATAGTAGAATCAGGAAAGAAAACTTCTCCGTTCATCTTCTTTATACCATCCATCATTAAATTCCCTATTAGCAAGGCTAACATAAAAATAACATATGCAAAATTGATATTCAAGTTTGAATCCCCCTTGTAAGCCTCTTTATGTTTTTTAATCCCTTTATTGAAATCTTTGCACTTATTTATTATATTACTACATTCTCTATAGTAACTGACCGATAAACATGATGAAATGTTTCAAAAGTTTCTTATGAGAAAGGGTGGTAAAAATGGAACAGAAAGAAAGAGAGTTTGTAGAAAGAAGAAAAGGACCTGATGTTCTGGTCCGTTTAGTTCATTGGCTTGGAATCACTGCATGGATTATTATGTTTTTTATATTAGCAATCACCGATCGTGCTAAACCTCAAATGGCGACCTTCTTTGATAGATTTTTCAAAGTTCAAGTACGTGAAACCTGGAATTACAGCCTGGTGCAATGGTCCTTCTATTTAATGATCCTTCTAAGCCTTCTTTGTATCCTTGGACTCTTAGCCAATGTTAAGCGGCATAAAAGAAAAAGTGACCGATACAGCTTTCATTTAATCATGATGCTTATATTAGCCACTGTGGGAATCATGATGTATCTTGCAAGCTTTTAGTGTTATTTATGTAAAAGACTTAGCCTTTCTCCGGTGCGATTGCTTTCCTTCTAATCAAAAATAGTATCCATAAGATCATTGGAATGAAAAAAATGAAAGTAGTATTAATGTATGGAAAAAATTTATGGGATAATATTTTTGTAAAAACAACCCCCTTTGTTATGTTTGTAGTTGCTGCGATCGTAAAAATAGCGATTGCCACAGGAATGATAAAGATACGATTTGATTTTGTATGAAATACCTGGGCCAAAATCTCAGAAACCAAATATAGCTGTAAAGAAAAGTTAATAAATACACCAATAAACCACCCGATCATATTGATGGACTCTACCCGCTCAATAAAACCAAGTAAAGATATTTGCTGAATGGTGGTGTAGTAAGGAAAGTTTGAATGTTGCGCCTGTTTCACACCTAGCACGGAAAAAGCTGAGACCACAAGGATAACATAAAATACTGTGAATATTGCAGTGGAATAAAAAAACACCTTATTAAAACTGTTTTCCCCTTCTATATCCGGCGCAATTAAACCGATAATCACAATCTCATAGAATAAGGTAGCCGCGCTCCAAGCTCCGAAACTAAAGCTTTTAAAATCTGATCCTTTTAAAACCGGAAGGAATACCGCTAAATCCATATTGTTATAATTCAGCAGTGTAAACAGTATAATGGTGCCCAAAATCAAAGGGGTAAAGATCTCAGAGATTCTTCCGTGGATAATTAATCCCTTATAGGCCGAGTATATGCAAGGAATTATCAGAAATATCATATTTACAACCAAAGGCGTTTCCGGCATTACGGAAGATCCTAAGAACCCCATGTTCAGCACAAGGAACATTACATCTAAAAATATGAAGTATACTACAAGTAAAATGCCTATCATCCTCCCCAGATGCTTTCCAATAATAATCTCGGTGTATTGAAGAAGGGAGAATCCCTTGAACTTATTTCCTAGATACAATAATGGTAAACTCATTATAAATACATAAAAAGCAGAGGCAATTACAACAAGCCACATGTCCTGATTGGCAGGAGGTGTATTGATAATGGGCAAATAGGTATAGGCTATGGTGATTCGCGATACAATGATTAGCAATACAGCTTGAAATACTGATAACTTTCTAGAGTTTGCCAAATTAGTCTACCTCCTTTCTTTTAATTGGATTATTGATTACCCCTCTTCTCTGTAAGTTCACATCGACTTCAATTTGGATATCTGCTTTTGCAAAGATCTCATGCCACTCATCCTTTATCTGCTGCCATAAATCATAATGCTTATTCATTAAAATTCGTCCAAAACCAAAAATGTCCGCCTCTAATTCTTTCTGTGCCTTGTCAATCACATGCATGACAATCTGTTCTATCACCTTCTCAGTTTCTTTTTCTAAATTACTGATATTATCTGGTTCCCTTAGGCTAATTGTGCTGGTTTCCTCTGAAATCATCCCTGTCATAGTAATTTTGGCAACGATCTTCAGCTTACCCTCTTTAATCTCTACAGTATTTTTACTGCCTACTTTCAAAATCTCCACAGAGGTATAGGTATTTCCTTCTAAAGAAGGAACTACAAGGATTCCACTTTTCACTTCATTCCTGATAAAATTCATACCCATGGTTTCTTCACCATTTAATTGCCCAATAAGCCTTCCCTGAGAAAACACCGCAGCGCCTTCTGCATTGATCTCATACTTTGATGCACCTTCTCCGATTTGCTCCCTTTTTTGCTTTTTTATCACTCCTACTGCAATGGGCTCTCTCCCTTCAGCATAATAGGCCTTCATAAACTCCCGTATAGTTACCTTAACAGTTTTGGCATTGGCACTCTGATTCTCAATAATACTTTCTAGATAAGCAGCGAACGTGTTCTCTAAACCCCCTATTACATCCATTACATCCGCTGCGGAGTTTCCCTCAGCAATTACAATGTACGCTGTTCTTCTAGATTCATGATCCCTGTTCCAAAAATCAAGATAATCTAGCACTCCCTCTTTTGCGACCTCCTCACTAAATACAAAAACCCTGCAGTGAGGAAGAAAAAGTTTTCGATCAAATTTCATGGTAACATTTCTGATAGCCTCGAATAAGGAATCTCCCCTTGATTGAACAAATACAGATTCTGGTTCACTACCACTGCCTCCGCTTCCACTCTGTGGTGGAGACGGCTTCATAACTTCAAAAGTTAGCTTTATTTTATCTCCTTCTAAATCTGTACCCATAGCCGCAAGAATTGCCAGTTGGTTTAGCTCTCTTCTACTCCAACAACCCGTAAGAAGCACTATCCATATAAGGATTGATACAAAAACAATCATTTTTCTTTTTTTCCATACTTTTCTACTAATCATTTTCTCACCTATTTTTCCGCTCTGTTTTGTTTGAAAATCGATCCCTTCCGCATACGCCGTAGGGGAAATCGAAGTATTGTATCCTGCATGCTTCTTACCCTAAAGGGTGCAAATGTCTCCATGTACGGAATACCAAAGGATTCGAGGGAAAGAGCCTGTATAATTATGATGTATAAACCGCAGGTTATCCCATACAAGCCCATAGATCCTCCTAAAAACAATAGGATAAATCGATAAATTGTCATGGCCTCCGTCAACGACGGCACAATGAAGCTGGAAATCCCTGTTAATGCGGTTACAATAACCATAGGTGCTCCGACTAAACCTGCATTCACTGCAGCCTCCCCTATTATTAAAGCCCCTACGATGCTAATTGCAGAACCGATAGGCCTTGGAAGTCGAACGCCCGATTCTCGGAGAAGTTCAAAGGCAAAAGTCATTATGAAGGCTTCTATGATAGATGGAAATGGAATACCCTCTCTTGCCCCTGCCATGGAAACCACTAGAACCGTAGGGATCATTTCTGCGTGGAAAGTCTGCAAGGCTACATACAGTCCAGGCAACAGTATACTAATAAATATGGCTATAACTCTGATGAGCCTCGAAAATGTACCAATATAGTATCTTTGATAGTAATCTTCATTTACCTGAATATTTTCTACAAACAGATGCGGTACCGTAAGTACATGGGGGGTTCCATCAACCAATATAGCGACTCTTCCCTCTAGAATCCGTGCTGCTACAATATCAGGTTTTTGTGTGTTTGTGATGGTAGCCAGTATAGAAGACGGTTTGTCCTCTATAAATTCTTCTATGTAGCCTGATTCTAAAATTGCATCCGTCTGAATGGCCTTTAACCTTCTTTTTACTTCTTCAACGGTTTCCTCCCTTGCAAGCCCTTTAATGTAACAGATTTCAATCAATGTTTTTGTTCGGCTTCCAATCCTCATATTTTCTACTTTGAGCTCTGTGTCCCTAATCTTTTTGCGGATAAGAACAGTATTTACCTTAATATTTTCAACAAAGCCTTCCCTCGGTCCTCGAATTACCGCTTCAGTATCAGGCTCTCCGATCTCTCTTCCTTCTTGAGCATTTATATTGGTATTTATAGCAGTGCCCTCACCATTTATATACAGGACTGCATTGCCAAACAAAATGCTATCCACTGCCTCTGAAAATTTTTTCACTTCTGCTATTTCGCAATTGTTAATCACTTTACCCTTTAGCGTATCCAGCGTGTATTTTTCCTCAGTACTTACTGAGATAATAGGCAGAATAATATCTCGATTCAGGATAACCTTGTCAACTAATCCCTCTATGAAAACAATAAGAATCCTAGTCTGCGGTTCTCCTCCCCATGTAATTTCACGGATAATAAAATCATTACAATCAGAAAAAGCATCTTCTAGCCTTTTCTTTGCTTCCTCAATGACCATAGGAATTTTGTCTTGATCTATCTTTTCACTTATTTTTTTTTCCATGTCTTCACTAAAGGCTTTATAATAATCATTTTCTTGTATAAGCTGTAAGCCCCGAAGCATTCTTTTTATTCTTCTAAACATACACATCACCCATTATAAGTGTGCCACAGTGGATAGACCGATATTCATATGGAAACATAGGAGAGCGTCTACAAAAAATAAAAAAGCCTGCTATATTTAGCAGACCTTTGCGTTTAAAATAATTGGTGGAGATAGAGGGATTTGAACCCTCGACCCCTTGACTGCCAGTCAAGTGCGCTCCCACTGCGCCATACCCCCATATTGCCCGATTCGTCGGGCT
>CALECF010000243.1 GCA_937948705.1 uncultured Anaerosolibacter sp.
AATTTCCATATGACCGGAATATTTGCCCAGGCAGTAGAAACTTTTATTTCATCATACTCCCCTTGCCCTCCGATCCATTTTCCGGTCCAGTAAACAATTGCACTACCAATATATAGCGATATCAATCCACTAATAGAACCGATGAAAATTGCCAAAACGAGCATTGAGAGCAGCCCATATCCACCCCCGTGGTTTCTTTGTGAAGCATTATTCAGTGCTGAGGTAATGCCGCCTGCTATTGCTAACATGTGTATATAGGCTTCCGATTTACTATCTAGAATTTGTCTTATGGTCGCCCTAGGCTTCGTCCAAATGCTAAACCATGGGTTCAAAGTTTCAGTGGTCATGTTTGTTTCATTCCAACCATTCATATTCTCATTCAAAAAATTGTCCCCCTTCTGCTGATCTTATTTTAAAAATACCGTCTCACCTTTATAGTATATTAAAAAATACCACCTAAATGTGAAATAAATTGTATTAAAATTCCATATCTTATAGCTTTAGGCATATTGCTTTAAATTGAATCTATAATTTTCAGTTCTATAATAAGGTGGTCCTCCCCTGGCAACTGGAAGTATGCTCGTTATAGAAAGCATCATGAAAGATGAACATGAAAAAAACGCAGATATAGGCAGCTCCAGCTGATTTTTATCTGCGTTTTTTATGTTCATTATTTTGCTTCACTAACATCTATTTTATTTCTTTCTTCCACTGCTGAATCATATCTATCCCTATGTTGTACCCTAGTCGATAATCTTCTTTTAAAACAGAAGTATCTTTCGTTAGCCTGTTTGTTTGGAACTCATTGGGTGGGTTTACTTCTAAAACCCTTACGCCTTTAGGTGGATTGCGCATAAATTCAATAGATTCCTGGTATGCCTTTGGTCTATTTTTAATAGCAGTTAGTAACTGTGGATACTTTCTAAAATAAAATTTGCTGAGTAGGTTGTTCGAACTAGGCTTCATCATATAGTCATAGGGCCTTGAACGAATCACCATAATATTTTTAGCATTTCGCTTATATGCTTCAATCACTGGTATGGGATCTGCCAAACCACCATCAACAAAATCGATATCATTAATTTTTACTGAATTTCTATAAAATACTGGAATAGAGCTTGATGCCTTCAGTATCTCTTCCAAGTTATTTTTATCGGGTTTTAGGAAAACTGCCTTACCTGTATTTACTTCAGTTACACCCACAAAGTATTGTTTCTTTGTGCTAACTATTCTTTCTAAATCTAATCGAATCTCTTTGATTGTAATGTCCCAGAGCCAATCCAAATCAACCAAATGTCCGCCCTTCACAAATTTTACCCAATTTATAAAGTCGGAGCGAACTGAATAATCCGTATAGACTCTATAGTTTCTCTGGTACATTTCTGCTAGATACGATGCAATATTGGTTGCCCCTGCAGAAACACCTATACATATATCAAAGGGATTGAATCCGTTTTCTAAAAAAGCATCCAGTACTCCCGTGGAAAATATTCCCCTCATTGCCCCACCCTCAACGACGAGGGCATTATATCCTCTGTTCTCTACTATGGTGTCTTTATCCATGCCCTCACCCCTACTTTGACTGTGCTTATATACTATTTCTATGCCCTTCTTCATTTTTCCTTCGTTCTATTGTAAATTGAATTAGGACACTTTCTATATTCGCATCTATTCAATCACACCATTACTACCTTTTGGGGGTATGATAAACATATAATAATACTCGAAATAAATTCTTTAGCTCTTATTAGGTTGCATGTTAATTCATCCATGATAGATATCGGGCGATCAATGATCTCCCCTACATTTTTTTGACCGTATCCTTGGCCCCTTTGTTTTGATGTTAAGGATTATTCAGCCGTCCCTAGAAATACTAGAACAACTTTTATGGAACGTTGCTATACATAGTTCTACTCTATCTCATATACCTTTCCATTGGTATAAATCCCTTTCATAACAACCTGTCCATCTCTAGAAACACGAATCTCCTCGTGGCAACCTAATCTTACTTTTGCTGCGCTTACGCCTTCAGACCCAGTCCCGTCTCCGTATTTCTCAAGATAATACTCCAAAACCACTTGGGTGGAGTTGTTATCAGCAAAGCTGAACAGACTCATATCACGGGCAAAAACAAATTTATTCATGCCTACAACGATCGTCAATACAGCCAGAGATATAAGGATATACTTCCCCAGGGGAAACCCTTTTTTGTCATATATTTTATTTGTTAGCTGTTCCATTGGCAATTTTTCATTTTTCATACTTTTTACTTCTCCTCCATAGCTTTGTCATCGCTTCCGCCACCATGGCATGATCCACCATGTCCTGATCTTCGCATCATAAACATCATCCCGATATGCATGAGTGGACATAACAGAAATGCTAAAGACGATAAAGCTCCGCCCTTTATACCAAGCAAGGGTAACCCTCCTATGACTAAAATTGGCAGCATACAACATAATATCATTAATAATCCGTGCTTTGGCTTACCCTTATGCCCCTGTTTTTTTTCCCCGTGACAGCCTTTATCATTATGATTGAATTTCTCCATTTGTATTTCCTCCTTTTTATTTGGTTCATATGAGACTTTCATCTCACTATTCGCTGATTTTTTCTAATCCATCATGCTATGAACACTTATGCTATCAATCATTGCAACTCTCATGCCAAAAACTTATTATAGTAAATATAGGCAACCTAGCCTTTCACTTTTACTGTTTCCAACAGGTACATCCCTAATTGCCAACATACAGACTTTAAAACATTCTTTCCAAAAGTACTCCACTAGATATTTGTTGTAGGATATGACACACTGGATTTAATATATGCTACTATTCAAAGATGAAATATTAAGGTCAATACTGCACTGTGTCGTTCTGAACCCAGTAGGCTGATCTCTAGGGCCTACTGGCGAACACTGTTCGCCCCTACAAACATTAACCTTTCGCAACCACAAGGTCGTCGTTCCATATCATAAACGAATTTGCACGTATAAAAAAGAGGATGCTATGCTCTTGTGGCGAGCAAAGTATCCTCTTTTCTTAGTTATAACAGTGTGAAATATAAAATTTCGTGGTACTAATTACCGTTACTAAAGATTCTTAACATTTCATTGTTCTTATCAAGATAGATCGTTGTTTCACTGTCGATGCTGCTTTCATAGGCTTTTAGCGTACGTAAAAATTCATAAAATCCAGGATCTTTACTGAACGCTTCACTATAGATCTTCAATGCTTGGGAGTCTGCCTCACCCTTAATACTTTCACTTTCTTCTATTGCAGCCCCGATTAACTCTTTCTTTTCACGATCAGTGGCAGATACAACCTTATCATATTCCTCATCGCCTTCACTTCTCATCTGCTGGGCTATGGCCTGACGCTCTTTGACCATCTTATCGTAGGTTGATGCGATGTTTGCTGGAGGCAATAAGGTTCTATGAATCTCAATATCATCCACCTCGATGCCATAGTGTGCTATTTTCTCGTTCAATTCTCTTTTACTCTCTTCTAGCTCACTGTATAACTTTTCCTTATTTGTTAGGAACTCTTCACTTGGAAGTTTATTGATCTTTTTAATAATCACTGGATATATCAAGTTATCTAAGGTAGAATTGGCCTTGGAGAAATCAGCCATACTTACCTCAAATAGTCCTGGGTGCGTCACTTTATATTGGGCGAAAAACTCTACCATATACTGTCTTTTATCTCCCGTAGTCACCAATTCTTCCGTTGATTGATATGTGATTAGTTTACTTGTATAAGAATTTACGCTTTGGATAAATGGTATCTTGAAGAATAGTCCTTTATCCTTCACGATCACCAGATTTTTAAAATCTGGCTTTAGGGTGTTCTGAACATCCACTGCTGTATTATCTTTGCTGACGATTATCTTATTCATATTCCCCAGGGTTTTCACTACGACCGTAGTGGACTCATCTACTGTAAAGGTACACAAATTGAATAATATAATAGCACCTATGATCAGCAAGGCACTGGTTAATGCTTTTTTGCCTAGGTGAAAGTGCCCTAGAACTTGACTCTTATCTATATTCAAATTGCTAATCTTTTCTCCAAGTTTATTATTTATCATTTTACTGCCCCCTTGACTCTTTAGATTTTGTTTATGAAGGGTCTCCGCAACAAGTCCATCCCTTGTATCTGTATCTTGACCCTCTTCCGCATCCGTATTTCCAGACGATGTGGCAGTTCTCTTGGAATATATATCCATGATTTCTTTTTTGTTATACGCGAGTAAAATCAGTGCAGCCAAAATGAAAGTCTTTATAAATCCGAAAAATACAATCCCAAAGAAAAACAATGCTGGCAAATATCTTGGGATAAATTTAGGGAGTTTGAAGCTAAACCCATTCTTATTTTTCATATTCTATCCTCCTAGTTTCCTATAGGGAGATATTTTACAGCACCATCTTGGATATCGATAATGTACTTCTTCTTAGTAGATTTTAAGACTTTTTCCATGGTTTCTAAATATAATCGTTTCTTTGTCCCTGCTGGAGCTACTTTATATTGTTCATAGACTTGCAGGAAGCTCGCCACATCCCCTTTGGCCTGCCCAAGTTTTTCGGATTTATATCCTTTGGCACCCTCTACCATCTTATAAGCTTCTGCTCTTGCTCCTGGAATAATAGAATTCTTATACTTATTGGCTTCCTCTAACCTACCGCTCTTTTCATTCTTGGCGTTGTTTACGTCATCATAGGCTGCTTTTACTTCTGTAGGCACACTGATATTTTGAATTTCTACGTTTACGACTTCTATGCCTAACCCGTACTCATTTACTTTCTTCTTAATCTCAGGTAAAATTTCAGCAGAGATTACTTCCTTGTTAAGCAACGCATCATCCAAACTTTTATTTTGAACGTTACGCCTGATCACACTCTCAAGGGCAAGCCGTAAGGTTCCTATTTGATCCTCCACCTTATAGTGATAGTCATAGATGTTTCCGATTTTATACTGTAATATGAGCTCTCCATTGACAATATAGCTTCCCTTTGTAAGCAGCAGAGACTCTGATTCATTATCAGTGAATCCTAGCTTAGGGTTTTTACTGTTTCCTTCTTCCCTGGAAACAAAGCCATACTCTAGCTGATGTAGTTCTTCTGTGTTGTACTTAATCACATGATCTATAAAGGGGATCTTAAATTTAAGACCCGTTGTAGACACCAGCTTAACATTTTCGCCAAATCTGACGACCAAGGCCTTATCCCCTGTCTTTACTATATACACACTGCTAGAAAGTAAAATGATTGCTAAGATGAGATACAGCATAATCTTG
>CALECF010000244.1 GCA_937948705.1 uncultured Anaerosolibacter sp.
TCGTAACAAACACTTCTTCGGCCTTTAGGACTTTCTGGAGAACAGTCATAAAAAATGTATTCCCCGGTTATTTCATCCAAGCCAACTACATCCGGTTCACCACCGGTTCTTTCCATTTCTTCGAGTGACCATAGTTTTTCAGAATGAACTTCCAATTTTTCCTGTACCTTTACCCATTGAATTCCTTTATGACGATTCATGTTGGCCTCAAAACGGGTTTTTAAAATGCTAAGCAGTTCTAAATCCGTCATGGATATCCCTCCAAATGATTAATCTTTATAATCTCAAAATTTGTTAAGAACGAAAGGAAAGACCCACTTCCTCCAAGGATGCTCTAAGTTTTGGCAGGGAAGCCGAACCTATCCCATGCAGTTTTAATATTTCTTTCTCAGTATATTTTGACAGCAGCTCAAGGCTGGTTATACCATAATACTCCAGCGCACTCCTTGCAGGGTTAGACAGCTGAGATAAAAATTTGGCTGTTGGCTGTTTTTCTTGTTCATGGTCCTCTCGTTTTTTTGTTGTCATCTCAAAGCACCTCCCGTTTAATCACATCAAATTTTAGAGCTATCTTTAAAAGGACATCTCCTATATCTAATTTACCATAAAAACTCAGGTTTAAACATAATGCTGCAGCGTTTGTAGCCTGCGATTATCTACATTTCCAGCCTTTCTATTTCTCCACCCTTGTTATCAATACTACACACTCCACATGAAGTTTTTAGGCTATTTCACATTTTAGAAAAACGCAGTAAATATGCTGTGTTTATGCTGGTTTTAAATCCATCCTATCCTCTCGATAAACAATTTTCGATTAGGCTATTTTTGTCCGTCTAAAGTTTTATTCAAAACAGGTCTTTCAGTCATACTTTTTCCTCTTATTAATTCCAATTTATCTTGTTATTCATCTCATCTTGCTGACCTTGATGGTCAGCAGCGTTTATTGCTCGTAAAATCGGGATTTAGCGCTCCCACTTTAGATAAATCATATCAACGAGCTGTTTTCCGTTTTCAAACATCGGGTGGTCATAGTTGTCCGTGAAAAAGTTTTTTATTCGATGTGATTCCGCAAAGCCACATTTATGATAAAAACTAAGTATATCAGGGCTGTCTCCGGTTCCTACAAGCATAGTTTTACAATCGGGGTAACAGGAAAACAGCAACTCTATCAGTCTTTTGCCGTAGCCTTTACGTTGGCAATCAACCATGACCGCAATGTTTTTGAGTTCATAAACACCATCCGCTTCTTTTGTAATCACGCATTCAGCTTTTATACCGCCGTCATCTAAAATAAACATTTCACCGCGTTCGAGATATTTATCTACCATATTTTCCTGCTCGTCTGCTAACAATAACAAGTCAATGTATTGTTTTTTGTCTTCCGTTACTTTTCTTATCTCCATAACGATCCTCCTATAAATTTTAATTTACCTCGTTATCCATCTCGCCCACTCAAATTTCCCGTTATCCAAACCACAGCCTAAACTATCCGAAAAACATCCGTATCAGCACTCAAATTGGGCGACATCTAAATCGAAGCCTCAACTATCCGATTTTGGCCCTTGATATGTTTCCACAGAGCGATATTTTTGTAATTTGCGCACTCTCTATTTTGCACATTCATTTTTTTGAACTGTATTTTTTGCTTTTTCTCTGGTTGCCATCTTCGACCTGTGTGACATTGCTTCGGTGCTGTTTTTCAATCTGTACAGCTTGGAAAGTTTCCTTGGAAATTATAGCTGGATTATTAGCCTCGGCCAGATAGTATGCATCATGCTTTCCATTATCCAGCAACCGTGCATTTCCTATATACTTTTCATTACTGAGCATTACATCAATTGTCCGCTTACACCATTTGTCTTTGCTGGTGGGAGATTTTATCCCCAGTCGCTCTAATTCAGATACAATGCCTATCACGCTCTTACCTTGAAGATACATATTGAAAATCAACCGTACATTTTTCGCCTCAGACTCTTCGATAATCAGACTGCCATCACTTGCGTTCACATACCCATAGCATTTTCTGTTATATAGCTTTGAAGTACCTTGTGCGGCACGTTGTTTGATACCCCATTTGATATTATCGCTGCGTGTTTCATTCTCTGCCTGAGCAATTGACTCTATTATTGAAATCATAAGGTCGCTGTCTGTATCAGCAGTATCCAGTTGTTCCTGTTCAAATATGACACGAACACCAAGAAGTTTTAACTGGTTCAATGCATCGAGAATTTCCACCGTATCTCGTCCAAATCTGCGGATGCTCTTGGTAAGGATAATTTCTAAATCATGTGACTGACAATCCTTCAGCATACGAGTAAACTCTTTACGAGAAGAACCTGTCTTGCTTGAAGCAATATCTATATACACATCCACTAATAACCATTTGGGATTAACTGCTGTTAATCTTGTAAGCGCTGATACTTGGGCGGTAAGACTTTTTAGCTGATCAGCACTGTTTGTACTCACACGGCAGTAAATACCAACCCGTTTCTCTCGCTTTGGTGGCTTTGCTGGAATATATTCAATTCTTCTATTTTCCGCCATAGCAAAACCTCCTTAATTACAGTTTCCTTGACAAATTCAAATTTGCAATGCACCTATTATGCTCATAATCTTTGATACCCAACTTACATCAAAATCGCTGTAATGTCCTCACAAGTCTTCTTATGAAACACCATTTGCCATTCCACATCATCTACAGGATCAAAATGAAGTGCAGAGCATGCAGTTCGAAGTTTTGCTTGGTCAGTGCCACCAAAAACAATCGCTGTAGGACCATCGGCTCCTCCGATGATCGCTATAGCTGCGCAGGATGCGCTGCTCTGTGGTTCGTTGGAATCAACCTGTTTCTGCTGGGGACGGTCGCTTTCCTCGCAATCGGTAACTGTAAAGGTATTACCCGGCAAATCAGGTGAAAGCGTGTAGCTCATTACAGTATAGTACGTAGGATATTCGTAATTTTTATCACCAAAATGTTCCGTGGGCATTTCCTGTCGTTCGTATTCCTGCACAGTCAGCGTATGCTGCACACCGGTTGTAGGATGGGTAAACTCAATGCAATCACCGGGTGCTGATACATGGAAGTGCGGACCGGGAATCGCAACAAGGCCTTGCTTGAACGTCACACCAAGCGTAGTAATCAATGGCTTGCGTTTCGTTGCCCACGGAAAGGCAGAACGCCAGATTGCCCAACCGCAGGTAGAATCAAGCCCATATTGTTCGAGTACGCCTTTGGATTCAATTCCGTTACACTCCGGAAAACAGGGATTCCAAGACAGTCCGCATCCATGCGAACTAGTAAGAACCTTACCATTAAGAACGACTTCGGGACTCATATTGATTGACAGTGGATTTTCGGCGTCAATCCGCATTCGCTGCTCATTAGTAAAATCCGAACCATCATTCTCGATAGAAAGATTCCATTTGTCCATAAATGCACGGATACACTCCACAGGAATCTGAACACAGAAGTCAACAACCAATCCCTTACTGCAGGCATAGATTGCAGGAATGTGCCAGACTTTCTCGCTCCAGATAAATTGCTTTCTGATGGAGATTTCCTTTCCGGCTCTTTCCCGTCCATGATGTCCCCAAAAGTTGCCGTCAAAATATACCTTCCATTCAGGAAGCTTCGGCTCTGGTAGAATAAAATCGTAGTAATCCTCCGTAAATTTGATACGGCTGTAATCAAACACCGCCTGCAGTTCTTTTATATATGTAAATGGTTGATCCATCGGCGTAAGCAGCAGCTTCTCACGAATTGTGTCCAGTACAGACTGTTGCTCATCAGAGGGAGGATTGTCCTTCAAAAAAGCATCAAACTGTGACTGATCCCAACAGTAAACTTGATCCAATGCCGCAGTATTGCCGCAGGTCAGCAGCAGCCGCAGAAAATCTGTAAAGTCTTTTGCTAGTGGATGCACACGGTTTTCTGGTGTATTCATAGGGCTGACGGCGAATACCATCTCACCAAATCCTGGCACAAAACAATAGTGGATACCATCCACGCCAGCCCAGCCGATTATTATTGCACCTTTTGGTGTACAAAAATAGCTGTTTTCGTTTTCACACAATTCTATGCCAAGCGGTGCTGTATCAATATTTAATTGACGGCATTTCTTGTAAGTCATCATAGTAATGTTTCCTTTCAAATACAATATGATAAACATTTATAGTTATATCAAATTGTATAAATAATCTTTGCTCAAAGACGCCCAGTACATTCAAATTTGCTATACTTCCTAATCTCTATTATAACATGAATTCATCTTTCCCTTTTCCATTTAGCATTATAGCTAATGAACATCCAATCAAATTTCGATTATGTTGGTTAGCCTATTACACGACCATTTTATCAACTAACCTTAAAAACCAATCCTGACCACACAACCTCGGATTTTTTGAAAAACATCTAAATCGACCACTCGTCAAGCACTGACATCTAAATCGCTCTGTCACAAGCTTTAGAGCTTGTTTTGATATGTTCCCACGAAGCGAAAAACACAATTTTCTCACGCTCTTATATCAAACACACAAACACACGAATGGCTTATATACTGGGCCTTATGAGCCCCTACTCTTCCACCCTTGTTATCAACACCACTGTCTCAACGTGCCCAGTTAAAGGAAAAAGGTCCAACTATCATCGATTGACTCCTATGAAGATAGTTTAACTTTCAACGTTTCTTCCAAATTTTCAACGATTTTCTAGAAAAATGAACACTCCTACCCAATGTCAAACGATTATACTCGCCATACACTGCTTCAAAGCCATTAACAAATCCGGTGTTTGCCTCAAAATATTACTGACAAAACTGAAACAAGTGACCCCCGAAATTACCGGAATCGCTTGTTTCAAACCTTTTGTGGCAAAAATAAAACCACCTATCGATAAAATTCCTTTTATAAATAGATGGTAGATTATTTGGTGGAGGCGAGGGGAATCGAACCCCTCCTGTCGGTCAGTACTTCACCAGCAGCTTCTCCGAGTGCAGTCATTGTTTTAGTTTCTCGTCGTAAGCCTCGCCCAATGACAAGCTATGCTTTTGGCCAGTCCCAATTTATCTGCGTTTGGGTCAAGACACCCTCAGCGCAGTTCCCTACTAAGTTGACGCCCTGGTTCAAAGTCGTAGGCAACCGGGCAGGACGAGCAGCTATATTAAGCTGCTAAAGCGTAATTCTATTTTACGTTTTTAAAATTTCTCTTAAGCTCAACAATTTGACTATCACTCTGAACAACTTTCAATGTTAGATTATTGATATCTAAATGAAACTTGTCTACTTTTTCATGAATTTCATCAAGTTTGCTATTTGCAATCTCTCTATGATCATATAGAGCTTTTATCTTGTCAGAAATTTCATCTTCAATTTTCATCTCAATTGTTAAAATATCGGCTTTTAGTTCTTTCTTTGTATCTTGTAATTCTTCATATATCTTCTCCAGCATACTTAATACTCTATCCTGATTTTCCACTAATCTCATCCTTTAAATCACCTTTTTCAGACACACTAAAACATGGAAATCTGCTGCTTTGTTATGGTAAAATCCGAGAGCTCAAGGGTCTCTTCGTTACCAGCCTTGAAGGACACACTTTCTTTATTCCTAAATCTATCCTCTATTACCTTTGCAACATAGATTTTATCAAACCT
>CALECF010000245.1 GCA_937948705.1 uncultured Anaerosolibacter sp.
ATGAGGGAGAATCCAGTATTGTATTTCCTGCTTTGCATGGTACAAATGGAGAAGATGGGACCATTCAAGGTTTTTTAGAGATATTAGATATTCCTTATGTGGGGAATGGTGTTATGTCATCAGCAATTGGAATAGATAAAGCGATCACTAAGGATCTATTTGCCAAGCATGATATTCCACAAGGAAAGTACACTACATTATTTCAACATGAGTGGAACAAAGACAAGCTTCTTTCACTGGAGAGAATTGAGAGTGAAATAGGATACCCTTCTTATGTTAAGCCAGCTACATTAGGTTCAAGTGTAGGGATTAATCGATGTGTTAATCGTGATGAATTAGAAGCGGCTATTTATGAGGCTTTTTCTTTTGAGGATAAATTGGTTATAGAAGAAGAAATTATTGGAAGAGAAATGCAGATATCAATTGTTGGCAATGAATTTCCTAAGGCATCTATTGTGGGCGAATTTATTCAAGAAAGACAATTTATGGACTATGCTGCAAAGTATACCGATGGAAAGCTAGTTCAAGTGATACCAGCCAGATTAACTGAGAAGGTTAGTGCGCAGATGAGGAAAATTGCAATAAAGTCTTTTAATGTTTTAAATTGTTCTGGAATCGTAAGGGTAGATTACTTTGTGACGGATGACGAAAGATTCTATGTCAATGAAGTTAATACGATGCCTGGGTTTACAAAACTTAGTATGACACCAGTTTTGTGGGAAAAAACAGATGGAACAACATATTCAGAACTAATTGAGAAGCTCATTAATCTAGCTTTTGAACGTTACAATAGAAGAAAGAGCATTTTATATAAAAGGAAGTGAACAGGATGATTCATCGAAAATTAAGTAAAATACAAGAAATGGTGAAGGGTACTGGTCTTAACAAATCCTATGAAGATACATGGATAAACGGTGTTTCAATTGATACGAGAACCGTTAGAGATTCCCAATTATTTGTTCCTATTATGGGAGAAAGATTTAATGGCCATGAATTTATAGCAAAGGCAATAGAAAATGGAGCTGGGGCTGCTTTATGGAATAAGGATCAGCCCACACCAGATATTGAGTTTCCCTTTATACTTGTTGAAGATACTTTGGAAGCCATTCAGACCCTAGCAAATCAGTATCGAAATCAATTAAATGCAAGGGTTATTGGTATTACGGGTAGTAATGGCAAGACTTCTACGAAGGATATCCTTGCCAGTATATTAAAAACTAGCTATAAGACACATAAGACCTTTGGAAATTTAAATAATCATTTAGGGGTACCGTTAACACTGCTATCAATGCCTGAAGATACTGAAATGGCTGTAATCGAGATGGGGATGTCTGGCTTAGGTGAAATTGAACGATTATCTAAGATTGCTTCACCTGATGTAGCAGTGATTACAAATGCAACAGACGTACATATTAATGATCTAGGTTCAGTAGAGAATATATTAAAGGCAAAACTTGAGATTATAAAAGGATTAAAAACGAATGGGCTATTTATTTATTTTGGAGATAGCATTCCAATGAGAGAAGCAATAGAAAAGTTGAATTTAAAGCAAAGAAAAGAAACTTTCGGAAGCAATCATAATAATGATTATCCGGTTAAGCTTATTTCTTCAGAAAATGAAGGGATTTATTTTGACTTATTAGGACGGGATACGCCAACACTTTTTTTATCAATGCTTGGAAGCCATCAAATATATAATGCCGCAGCTGCTATTGCTGTTGCAAGATATTTTAATATCTCCTTTGAGAAAATACAGGAGGGGATGTCGAAAATTGAGGCTACAGGTATGCGAAATGAGCTAATTCAGAGCAATGGATTTGATATTTTAAACGACTCGTATAAATCGAACCCTATAAGTCTATGTTCTGCCTTAGATACAATCTATTCCTTCAAAAAATATAAACAAAAAATTGTTGTTCTTGGAGATATGTTTGGGACTGGAGATAATGAAGTTAAAACACATAAGGATATAGGAAGTGAGATAGACCCAAGTCAAATAGACTATATATTCACCCTTGGGGAGTTGGGAAAATATTTTGCCGAGGGAGCAAAAACTAGATTTTCAGAGGAAAGGATTTTTACATTTATGGATAAGTCCTCGCTTACAATGAAACTCAAGGAAATCATCAAAAAAGATGCTATTGTTTTAATAAAGGGATCTAGAGTATTGGCCCTAGAAGAAGTTGTAGATAACTTAAAATAATCAAGAAGCATGTCATAGAAGTGTGAAGAAAAAGGAATTGTATATCCAGAGGAATTTTAAGTGAATATTCAAATGTGCTTCATGTTCCCTCAGAATGATGTTTTGAGGGAATATTTTATTATAGAAAGCTATTCACCTTTTTACCATGAACAATATTGCAGTGTTGGAGTATTATGGTGTAGACAAACACATCATCGGTAGAAAGGAGTAGATCTAAATAATGAAGGACAGAAATAATACTAATGAAAGGATCAATCGTTCAGATGAGAACGGATTTAATAATAATGCCAAAAATAAAGGTTTTGTTATTCGAATCAAGTTACCCTTCTCGGATAAATATTCTCTTGCATTACAATCAAATGATATAAAAGAAAGGGGTGTTAATGATGATGATTACAATCCTGAAAACGGAAACTCGGCACCCAATAGTCTTGCGTATAAGGAGAACACTGATCTAATCAGAGAAGTATCTGGAGAAAACATCGAAGTTAGCATTATTATGCCCTCCTATAATAAGTATCCTCTGAATATATTATCTCTTTATTCCTTAGAAAAACAAACCTTTGACCCTTCGAAAATGGAGGTAATTTTTATCGATGATTGCTCAACGGATGAAACCTCTCTTGCGCTAAAAGGATACAAGCCCCCTTTTGCATTTCGTTATATCGAAAACCAAGAAAATCTAGGAAGGGCGAAGGTAAGAAATAAGGGTGTGGAGATGGCTAGAGGAAAAACGATTATTTTTTTAGATGCAGAAATGATCGTTGAGCCGGAATTTGTAGAGAATCATTATAATGAACATCAAAAAAATGAAATGTTGGTTCTCACAGGAGCTTTTCATCTAAAGAATTCCTATACCAGTTTTTTTCCGCAATTCTCTGCTGAACAAAAATATAGACTAGAAAGTTTAATAAAAAAACACAGAGGATTATATATGAAATATGTTGATCATATCTCTAAGGACGCGCAGGATACTGCACCTTTGGCACTGTTAAGTAAAGAACATATACAGGAAGGTTTATATAAACAGCTATCTGCTGAACAGTCTTATTTTGCGAATGAAATAAGAATATATGGAGAGAATTTAGAGGGTTTTAATTTTCCTTGGATGGCGTTTTTAACAGGAAATGTTTCTCTATCAAAGAAGTTGTTTATAGAAGCAGGGGAATTTGATGAGGGGTTTATTCTATATGGATATGAGGATTGGGAATTAGGTTATAGGCTATATAAGATGGGAGCCACCTTTAAAGCAAAAAAAAATCTCGCCTCATACCATCAAGAACATCCAATCATAGGGGATAAGCGAAATGAAGCGATAATCAATTATTATTACTTTACACAAAAGCATCCTGAGGTGGATATATTAATGCTAGGTTTGGAGCTGGCAAGGATCGTTGATCTAGGGACAATGAATGAGGTATTGAAAGAGTATAAGGATTTAATAAAACATTACCCAAGTTCATTTAAGAGCTTTAAGAATGGATTTTTCGAGCTATTAAAGACTGTTGCTCTTTTATTAAGATATGATATCAGACATAGATTTTTATCTGAGGCAACAGGTTTTGGTATTAAAGAAAAGGAAAATATTCTTCTAGACATAGAGTCTATGAGGATATTAGGCAAGTACACAGCGTTGATTGAATTGATGGAAAAAAAGCTCTTAATGGGAAGTAAAGGAAAATTCGCGAGTGGGATTAGCGTTTAAGTCTTTAAAGAATGGAGGGAGTAGATTGATTTCAATTATAACATGTACCATTCGAGATGAGTTAATTGATAATGTATTTAATAACTATCAAAGTCAAACTTTTAAATATAAGGAATTAATCATCGTTTTAAATAAGAATGATATGAACATGGAAATTTGGCGTGAAAGAGCAAAGACCTATAAAGGCGTATCTGTATATAAAATAGATGAGGGAGCTACCTTAGGGGATTGCTTAAACTTTGGTATCGAAAAGGCTACGTATGATTATATAGCAAAATTTGATGATGATGATTTCTATGGGCCGAACTATATTTGTGAGGCAATGGAGCATTTTAATAGGAGAAAGGATATAAGCATCCTGGGTAAGAATTCTTTTTTTGTTTTTCTAGAAAAAGATGAAAAACTCCTTTGTATAGAGGATGTTGAAAATGATTATGTTGACTGGGTTGCTGGAGCAACACTTGTTTTTAAGAAAGAAGTATGGGATAAGGTCAGATTTATGAAGACTACTTGTGGAGAAGATTATTTCTTCTTAAAGGAAGCGCGAGCATTGAATTATAAGGTGTACGCTGGAGATAGATATAATTTTGTCGCAAGAAGAAGAAATGAGGATCAACACACCTGGAAGAAAAGTAATGATTACTTTTTAGAAAATGCCGCACATATCCACTACGTTGGAGACTTCCGAAGGGTTGTGTTTAGATAAAAGAAGCAATTAACGCGTGAAGGTTGCCCTCGGGCATCCTTTTTATTTGCACAAAAACTCATATAACTTTACTGTCCGTGATATAATGACAAGGAGAACAAGCTAAAGAAGTCGTGCAGGGATTCAGGTGGTGATTTCTATTAGCTTATGGAATTGTCACTACTAGTTACATTACTTGTAAAGTGATGTTAGGGTCATAATAGTAAGATAAATAAATTTTTACGTATCAAGCCAGCGTTAATGAGTATAGGAGGCAGATAATTAAATGAACTATTTAGAACTAGATATTGATGGACGAAGTCGATATATAAAAGAAAAATACAATGGACGGGTCTTTTACGCAGGAAATAGACACGGAGTTATTGTACAAGTTGAAAATATAATAAAAAACTCGAAGCCTAACCCAGAGCTACTTGTTCCTGTTGAAGGTGTGTGGGCAATTCAATTTGCATATAAATATCAAGTGCAAATAAAATACATGATTGTCTGTCCTGAAGAAATGAACTCAAACGAATCAATAATGTTGTTAGAACGGATCCTGGATGCAAATATGGAATTAGGAGTATACTTAACGTCAAAGAAAGTGTTTGAGCAAATAAGTGAAAAAGCAAATTCAGCAGGGATCATAGCAGTTTGCAGATATCCTAAAAAAAGGTTAGAAGACCTGGTTGTAGAGAAAAATTCACTGATTGTCATTTTAGATGGACTTGAAATTCCTGGAAATGTTGGAACCATTGTTAGATCAGCAGATGGTACCGATGTTTCTGCAGTTATTATTTGTAATAAAAAAACAAGGTTGACGCATCCCAAGTACATAAAAAGTAGCCAAGGATCATGTTTTAAAGTTCCAGTAGTAGAAACTGACTATGAAGATACCTTTCACTGGCTTGAGAAAAATAATTTCAAGATAATATTGACAGATACGAGAGCCAATATAAACTATTATGAAGAAAATTTCGAGGGTAAAGTGGCTATAATAGTGGGCAGTGAACGGTACGGCATATCGAAGGAATGGTATGAAAAAAATTATGTAGGTATTAAAATACCGATGTTTGGGGATTGTGACTCGCTTAATGTGGGTATTGCAACTACAGTGATATTATACGAAGCAACATTGAAAAAGAAAAAAATGTTACAAAGAAGTGAGTAGTTTTAATGTGTTTATGACTATCTGCGAAAAATATCTATAGACAAAGTCAAAGTTGACTGGCTTTTTTAAAAAAGTCAGCCAACTTCGACTAAAAGTTAGATGCTATCATAAACCGAAGAGAAGAGTTTCTGTGAAAACGAAGATTATAACCCTGTATTATACTTTTTTCCTAAAGCGCCGAGGTAGATTACAAACTCACTTTCTCCATCTACCCCTATGACTTTATTTAACATTTCATCATCAAAAGCAGCAATAGCACAAACACCGCAATCGATTGATTCAGCTGCTAAGTATAGGTTTTGACACACATGGCCTGCATCTAAATAAATATATCGATAGCCTCTTTCTCCATACCTCCATGTTGTCCTATACGCTTCAGCTGCCCAAATAAAAGTTACTGCACTTGTCTGGACAAAAGCCTGGTCAAAGCAAGCTTCTGTTATCCTATCTGAAATATCGGCTTCAAAATCTAATGCTAAAAGGCTATGTTTTGTAGCAATATATCGATAGAGTCCAGCCTTAAGTCCCTTTACTTGATTGATAAGAATATAGGTTTCAAAAGGGTGTCTAGCGCCAGCAGATGGTACGGTTCTTAGTGTTCTAGTGATGGGACCATGGTC
>CALECF010000246.1 GCA_937948705.1 uncultured Anaerosolibacter sp.
AACCAATTCTCTCCCCGTGCTCTGTAGTTTATTACTATTTCATTTATAGTATTGCCATATTAAGGAGATTTAAACATGAGTTAATTTTTTTTAATAAATTATTTGTGGCGACGCAACGCGTCGCAATGGAGGCAAGTATGGAATCTCGGAGGTGAGCATGGAACAGTATCAAGTGGTGTGTAACGGTATTTTAAAGTTTGCCACTAGGAAAGGAGTTGAGGCTTATTCAGATGCATTGATAAATGAATATATCATAATGGCAAAAAGGCGTTGCGACGAAGGTGATATTTGCCCCGAATACATGAGGTTTCAAAAAAGGGTAGTCAGGATGTTAAAGTCACTGACCACAGGCGAATATGTGGATTTCTCGGCAGCTAACAGCAGAAAAAAATATAAAGTTTCTGATGAAACTGCACATTTAGTGATGGATATGCTTGACGAAAATAAGCTTGTAGGTGAAGCAAAGGTTGAAATGGATATCGTAATAAGGCATTTCTTCTTTTATGCTGAATACCATAAGATTTCTATCGGTGATATTTCAGATGATTTTTTCATGGAATTCCTAACAAGCGAGATGCCAAAAACAAATCAAGGCAGTATTGGAAGGACTTTGCGGGGAATCAAATATATTTCTTCGTACCTGAAATCACATGGGAGATCTGATTTGATACTTGATTTCAACCAGTTAAAGATAAAAACAGGCTCTGTAAAAATGATTCCACCTTATTCGCGAGATGAGATTACTAAGATTTTAGAAGCTGTAGATAGAGATACTCCTGAAGGTTTGAGGGATTATGCAATTCTTTTGATTGGATTTGAGACAGGACTTCGTGGAGCAGACATCAGAACACTTTACCTGTCAGATATTGATTGGAAAGTTGGCAAAGTTAAAATAAGACAGTGCAAAACTTCTGAACCTTTAGTATTACCACTAAGCGGCAGGGTGATGAATGCGATAGCAGATTACATCTTAAAGGGTCGTCACGAATGCGGGCACAAAGAAATATTTCTGACGATCAAGAAGCCTGTACGCCCTATGGATAAGAGATACTACCCATTTACCGGTATTATCACTAAGTATAGTGACAGGGCAGGTGTTGAATTGAAACCCATGAGGGGTTTTCACAGCTTACGGAGGACATTTGCAACCGAACTTTCCATGGCAGGGGTTCCGCTTGAGACCATTTCGCAGCTTTTAGGACACAAGAGAATAGACGAAGATAAGCCATATCTGTCTTATAACCTGGAACAGATTGCATTCTGTTCAATGGGCTTTGAAGAGATACCATTGGAAAATGGACTTTATGTATCTCTCTCTTCCGTGGTAGGTGATAACCATGACCTTTCATGAAGAATTAACTTCTGATTTCCAAAAGATGCTGGATTACCGGAAAGCTGTCGGATATGCAACAGATACATACAAATCCATGGTTATGCCGTTTATTGATCATTGTGTAAACAATTACCCCGATGCTGTTGCGGTCACGCAAGAAATGGTGGACAGCTGGCTTGAAAAATACGGGTATTCCACAAATAACCAGGCAGCATTCATTGCATGTCTTAGGCAGTATACTAAATTTATAAATTTTCTCGGGAAGAATGCATTTATTCCAGACGATGACTACTCGATAAAAAGGATATCCTATGAGCCATACCTTTTTACGGATGAGGAATTAAAAAATCTGTTTTGTGCTTTTGACAGCTATACAGCATCAACAAGCAATAAGAAATGCAAACCTGAAATGGTAATCCCACCATTATTCAGAATGATGTATTGCTGTGGGATGAGACCTTCTGAGCCCTTGCATCTTTTGTGTGAGGATGTAAATCTCAATACAGGGGATATCTATATAAGGGAATCTAAGCGTCACAAAGACAGGCACATCATTATGTCGGCGGATATGTTAGCCTTATGTCGCCAGTATAGTGGATATGCCGGGATCAGGACCTGGTTTTTTGAATATAAAAGCAAGCCGTATGATACGCAATGGATGACTGCACAATTTCATCATTGTTGGAAACTAAGCGGATTGACCAAACATGGAAATCCCCGTCCTTACGATTTTCGTTATCCGTACATAAATAAAATCCGAACCTTTGATGAAATAGCGATATAATGAGCCTCTTCTATGACAAAAAGGTATGGATTTTATTTTCATGCTGTATACTCCGAGCAGGAGGTGTACAGATGAATACACAAAACTTAAGGGATAATTATCCCAAATTAATCGACTACATGGAAAGAGACGGTTATTGTGCCACATATATAACAAAAGTGCGCCGTGAGATAGACTACGTTCTTTCCGGAGCGGATTCAAAAGACTGGTCGTCGTATACAGATATTTATCTGGAGTATGTGAATAAATCAAGTTCCCGGCATTATCTGCGTGATAAACTGAATTGTCTTGGTATTATTGAGAGATTTGACAATTGCGGCCAGTACCCCGATGGACGGCGGCGACAACGGATTGTGAAGCGTGGTCTTTATCACTTGTTGGTGCCGGAGTTCAAAGCTGTGGTTGACTGTTACCGAGCATGCGAAAGCAAGCGAAACAAGAAGGCAACAACAATCATAAGCGAAGCGAGCCACGGTGCGAGTTTTTTGCACGCTTTGCAGCAGAATGGCATAAATACTCTTGGCGAGATTACAGAGTCGGCTGTGTTATCCGTTTTCGTAGGCGATGACAACACCTTACGCCGGAGCTGCTCATACAAAAAGGACATTGCAGCAGTTCTCAAAGCCTGCATAAGGGAGACCCCTGATTGCCCAGAGTTCACAAGAATATTAGCTTACCTGCCTGAATTACGCGAGCACCGCAAAAACATCCAGTATTTGAAATCTGATGAAATACATCGGATCAAACAAGCTCTCACGAATGAGGATTCGCAACTCTCGCTTAGAGACAGAGCGGTTGGTTTGCTGGCGCTTTACACCGGACTGAGATGCTGTGACATTGCCGGATTGACAGTCAATGATATTGATTGGGCGAAAGAGTTAATCCACATCAGACAGCAGAAGACTGGTGCTCCCCTCGAGTTACCACTTTCCGTTATCGTAGGCAATGCTGTCTATGACTATCTTACGGCTGAACGGTCGGAAACTGGGTGTGAATTCATATTTATCTCAAAAAACCGCCCATATGGACGTTTGTTAAGCGGAAGTATCGGAAACATTTCTAACAAGATAATGAAGACCGCAAACATTAGGCAAGGTTCTGGGGACCGCAGGGGATTTCACATTTTCCGACACCGAGTGGCAACAGAACTTTTAGGTAGTGGCGTCCCGCAGCCAGTTATTAGCAGGGCTCTTGGTCATACGTCACCCAATTCGCTGGAAGCATATCTGAGCGCTGACTTTAAGCATCTCAAAGAATGTGCGCTCAGTATAGAACGATTCCCAATGCCGGAGGGGGTGTTTGCTAATGAGTGAGTATATATCTTCTCTTGCACCACTTATTCGGGCGTTTGTTTTTTACCGGAAGGCTTCGGGGTGCTGGAATGAAGCCTCTTACGAAGTTAATCTGAGTCTGTTCGACAAGCATTGTAACATGTATTTTCCCAATGCTCCTGAGTTGTCTCAGGATATGGTGAATTCATGGTGTAGCCAGCGCGAAACAGAAACAAACAATTCATGCCGATCCAGAATATATCCTGTAGTTAGCTTCATACGTTATCTGCGCAAACGTGGAATGACAACCATTACAGAACCTACTGTCCCACGAAAAGAGCCAAGATCCTATATTCCACACTCGTTTACGCAAGCAGAACTTCGGAACTTCTTTGTGGCTTGTGACTCAATATCCGCCGAACCGCCTACGGAAGAACAGTTGTCACGCCAAATGACAGTTCCCGTATTCTTCCGGCTGTTGTACTCAAGTGGAATACGTACGAATGAGGCACGGGCGCTGATGCGTGATGACGTTGACCTTGACAACGGCGTTGTAAATATACGCTACTCCAAGGGTCATTCACAGCATTATATTGTGCTGCATGATTCTATGCTTTTGTTGATGCAACAGTACGATGGAACCATTGATAAAATGTACCCGAGGCGGGTCTACTTCTTTCCAGCCAGAAAAAGAAATGGTGGCTTCCACAGAGCATCCTGGGTACAGCGGAATTTCAACGAAATGTGGCGACAGCATAACAGCGGGAATGTCGTCCCTTACGAACTTCGGCATAATTATGCAGTTGAAAACATTAATGGCTGGACGAATGTAGGGTTTGATTTTAACGCGAAACTGCTTTATCTCAGCAAGAGTATGGGACATAGCGTTTTGGAAAGCACGAAATACTACTATTCGCTTGTTCCGGGACTGGCCGACATAATTGAGGCTCAAACCGACGAAGGCACAGTCATCCCGGAGGTAGACTATGAGAGCTACTAACGAGTCCGTCGTACTGGCGAGGCATATTAATGCTTTTCTGAATGAATATGTTCCTTCACAAAAAACCAAGAGCGCCCACACATTAAAAGCGTATAGTGATGCACTGAGCTTGTATATCGGTTTTCTTGAAAAGGAAAAGGGCATAAACTCAAGTAATCTTAATGGAAATTGCTTTTGCGCTACGAACATTGAGGATTGGCTTGTTTGGCTGATGGAAGGTCGTTCGTGCAGTCCTGAAACCTGCAACAACCGGTTGGCTTCACTTAGGGCTTTTCTCAAGTACCTTGGCAATAGGGACGTTTCGTACCTTCACTTGTCTCAAGCCGCATCACATATAGAGCGAAGAAAGGTATACACTAAAAAAGTGACCGGCATGAGTAAAAAAGCGGTAAGTGCTTTGCTTGAAGCTCCTGATTCGTCCACCAAGGCTGGTCGTAGGGATATTGCCTTGATGGTCGTTATGTACAGCGCTGCCGCCAGGATAGATGAAATATTGTCTGCGAGAATTGAACAATTGCACCTGGATACGGATAAACCAAACATCACGGTCATCGGCAAGAGGGGAAAAATCCGAACGCTGTATTTGTTGCCAAAGGCCACGGCTCACCTTAGGGCGTACATCAAAGACTCTCACGGGTCCACACCCAATCCGTTATCTTTCGTGTTCAACTCAAGGAACACGGGTCCTGCCGGAAAGATGAGCCAGAACGCCGTTAACAAGCAGCTTCGCAAGCACGCACAAGCAGCACGGTCAGTATGCGGCGAAGTCCCTGTCAAGATTCACGCTCATCAGCTTCGCCACGCCAAAGCCTCTCACTGGCTGGAGGACGGCATGAATATTGTCCAAATATCCTTCCTCCTGGGCCATGCCCAGCTTCAAACGACGATGGTTTATTTAGACATAACCACCGAGCAGGAGGCAAAAGCTTTGGCGACGCTCGAAGATGAAAACGATAAATCATTAAACAAGAAGTGGCGCAACGCAAATGGTAGTTTGTCCATCTTATGCGGTGTTCGGGCGATGAAGCGGTAAAATATTATCCAAACCTTTTTCGTGGAGATTTCTTTAATAATTGGGTTCTTTGGAAAAGGTTCGGATTTTATTTATGTACGGATAACTGAGGAAATCCTAACGTTAGGATTTCCTCAGACATGCGTTTGCCACTAGAAATCTTATGAAGTGGATTGATCACAGGAATGATGTGATGTCATTACTTCCATACCTTAGTACATATATGGGGCATTCGGAGATAACGAGTACACTGTACTATGTACATCTTTTGCCAGAAAGAATGAGAAACTCAGCTGGTATTGACTGGAAACAGTTTTCCTGCATCTATGGGAAAGAAGGTACTGTAAATGAAGTCTAAACTCAAAAGCCCAGAGCTTTTTAAATCCATAAAGAGCTTTTTGACATCTTATCTTCCGGTGGTAAAAAAGAAAAGCCCTCATACCATAAGCGCATACCAGTATGCCTTAAATTTATATTTCCAGTTCCTCTCCGAGAGGCATCATCTTGAACTTAAGGATATAAGGACGAATGATTTTGAGCAGGAAAAAGTTGTGGAATTCCTGGAATGGCTAAAAACAGCCCGTAAAAATGAGGCAACTACTATTAATCAACGGCTCTCCCATATCAGAGGTTTTTGCAGATATCTGATGAAAAATGATGTGCTCTCGTTTCTATTATATGAAGAAATATGTGATGTTGCTCAAGCAAAGGATACCCGCGTAAAAGATTTTGTCTGGCTTAGTATAGAAGAAGTAAAGCTAATCTTCGAGAAGCCAGACATAAATAAAAAGACAGGTATCAGGGACAGGTTTTTTCTGGCCCTCCTCTATGAAAGTGGGTGCCGTGATGATGAAATACTGCATGTTCGGGTAAAGGATTTTGTAATAAATCAAAATGGGGAACCTGACCTCCATATATTTGGAAAAGGAAACAAACACCGGTGTACGCCCTTATCAGCCGATATCGTGCCATATTTTAATGAATACAGCAGCATATACCACCCAAATATAAAAGATGGACCAGACGGCCTGATGTTTTATACAGTGAGAAATGGGATGAAAGCCCAGATGTCGGCCGACAATGTCCAGCGATTTATGAAAGCTTATGAGGAAAAGTTAAAGCCGATAAAAAACAATATTCCCCATCTGCATCCACATCTTTGGAGAAGAACGCGTGCAATGCACTTATATATGGCTGGAGTACCATTACCATTGATATCAGAATGGCTTGGTCACTCAAATGAGGAAACAACAAGAATCTACGCAAGGGCAACAGATGAAATGAAGCGTCAGGCACAAAGAAAGCTTGTGGAAAATGGAGATTCTGTTTTCAACGATGATGTTACATTTAAATATGCAGATGATGACGAAACATTAAGAAGGCTGAGTGGGCTGAAATAATAATGCCGATATTTGCCGTAAAGATAACATATTTTTACGGTAAATATCAAGAAATCGGCATTAAAAAAATATCGGCATAAGGGACATAATGCTGATATCGGCATTATGCTCCAGCGTCTTTTATAAAGCCAAGCAATTTCTTCTGAATTAAGATGCATGATATTAGTAACAAAAGTGAGCTCTTTCTTAACCGGATCGATAATCTTTACAATCCTATAGGTCTTCTTAGTAAGATTACTATATTCACTACCAAGACGTACTTTTTTATCAAAAACAATAGTAGAATCCTTAGGAAGCAATTCCTCCTTATCTTTACAATACGTAACAGGGGATTCTTCAATAACTGTAAACGCAGCATTATCCTTAATACGAGTGACAAAATGGATGTCGTTATAGCTATAGTCATCAAATTTTTTATAGTCAATATATCCTTTGTCAAAGATATAAATAGTATCTTTATCTGTGATAAGCTCATCCATTTTAGTGCGGTCATGACAAACTGCATTGGAAAAGATAATACGATCTGGTATGCCAGTTGCCCCGTCAATACTTGTATGCATTTTAATACCTGCTTTTGTGCTTCTAAATTCAGCCCAGTTGAAGAAGGTAAGACACATACTAATAGTAGTAGAATCAATCATTTTTATAGATCCAAACTTTGCAAGACGTTCTTCCTTTGTTAATGTTCCAAGGGCTGTTTTGATAAGGTCTTCCATTATAGGCACGAAAACCTTATAATCTCTAGTATTATTGTGATTAGATAAAGTTGTAAGACTAATTTTAGGAAGAATATCTCCCATGTTGTCTAACATACTTTGACTCAAATGTCTTAATCCATCATGTTCGCAAATATGAAAATAGACCATACTTGCTAAGTGGTGATGTGTAAAGAATGATCTTATTTTATAGTCTGTACTAAGCTTAACCGCATACGACTGAAGTAATTTCCAATCAATAATACCTATAAACTTTTCAAAAAGAGTAATATAATTATCCATGGCTAGTAGCCTTTCTTTTGGGAGATGTTTTGTGATAATTACATTAAACCCTAAGGTACTAGCTTTTTCATGTATAAAATTATGGTAAATATGTTTGAAATAGAAATTTAACACTGTCAATGGAAATAAAAGTTAGAAACTAAACAGCAATGACAGATTATATATTGAGCAAATATTTTAGAACAAAGTATTAATTTGCTCTGAAACATTTGCTCGCTTTTATTTGAAAATGTGCGAAAAGGTGAATCACACGGATAAAATAGGCAAGACAATAGATGAGAAATACGTAGTTGTATGCCATACCTACCCATAAAGCTGGCTCAAATCCTTTACTATGCTCCTTACTTGATCGTGGATATTTTGTGGACCTAAGATACGTATCAATCGAGGATTTTTAAGGGCGAGTTCTATTATGCAATCTTCACTATCTGTATATACTTCAATTTTTAATGTTTCTGATTCTTCGATGATTCTGTGGTCTTCCATATAGAAATCGTTCTTTATAAGATCATAAAAGCGCCTATCAATTTGTAAGTGATAGGGTTTTATTGTAGTATTTTTTTCCTCTCTCAAAGCTAAATCTATAGGAATGTTACATTTGCTCTCAAGAAGTTGGATGCTTTTAATTCGATCTAGTCTAAAAGTTCTCTTTTTCCCTCGCATGTGACAATAGGCTATTAAATACCACCCACCCTCTTCAAAAACAAATTTATAAGGGGATACCTCTCTTTCAGTTACGATATCTTTTAAAGGTATGTAGTAGGAAAGCTTAACCTTTTTCTCTTCTTCTAAGCTTTTAATGATGGTTTGAAGAACATGCTCTACATACCCACAAGGATTAATCCTATTGATATAGACCTTGAACTTCTCGAAAAACATAGTAAGCCTTTGACTGCCATTCTTTTCTACAGCATTTAAAAGCCTTAATTTTAACATTTCATAATGTTTATAAAGTTCTGGTATCTTTATTTCTTTACCGAATACTAACAGCATAATTAGGATAGTAATCTCTTCCTCTTGGAGCTTAATAGAAGGTATGAAATAGTTTTGATCTATTTCATACCCACCTTGAGGTCCTTCGTAGGTAAGGATGGGAACTTTCATTTGGCTAAGGCCATCAATGTCTCTGTAAATTCATTGACATTCGCAGACATTCGCAATTAAGGATACAAAATAACACTTATCAAAAGAAATGAGATCTTTTGATAAGTGTTATTTTGTATCCTTTTTGGGTTTAAATATCATGAGGCAAGTCGCAGTGGCTTAGAGGCTTGAACTTTATGATAAGGAGTAGCAAAGAAATAATAATTGACTTAAACTTCGCAGTTGAAAACGGACCTACATACTCTGTTTAGCAATAAGTTTAGACAAAATAAAACCAAAAATCCCCTAAAAATAGTATAGTTAAGCAACCACAATACAACAAACCAAAGAAGAAGTATTAGACGTCATTATACATGTGCGAAGTTTAAGTTACTTACTTATAAAGTGGTGTGTAGAGAAAAAAACATGACTATTTTGAGCAATAATATATAGTCTAATACCTTGAAAAATACCTATAGTTCATCAGTACGAAACTGTTTTATATGAGATTTCCCCTCATATGAAAATTTTACACTATAGTATTCAGAGGATTTGTGAAAAAGCTCAATATTTGTTACATCTAAGCTTAATAAATATTGTTCTCGAATTTTAAGACTTGTTTTTAAGTCATCTTGATTAGCAGAGGAAGTTTCAAGTTTTTTTATTATTTTTGTCCAATCAAAGACTACTTCTGATATT
>CALECF010000247.1 GCA_937948705.1 uncultured Anaerosolibacter sp.
AACTTTGCACAACAACATGATCTTGTAGTCATCCAAGATCATGCCATGAATGTAATCATCAAAAAAGGGCCTACCCCTGGCTATGAAAACGGGCCTACAGTCATTATCCAAGGCCATATGGATATGGTATGTGAAAAAAACAAAGATACCGTCCATAATTTTGAAACAGATCCTCTTCAATTAAGAGTCATTGAAGATATGCTCTATGCCACCAATACTACCCTAGGTGCTGATAACGGTATCGCTATTGCCTATGCATTGGCTATTCTTGCCGCCGATGATATTCCCCATCCACCCCTAGAGGTTCTACTCACTGTAGAAGAAGAAACAGGCATGGGCGGCGCCATGGCCATCGACCCATCCCATCTCAAAGGCAGTATCCTCATTAATATTGATTCCGAAGAGGAGGGCCATCTCCTGGTAAGCTGTGCCGGCGGTGTAAGAACGAAACATATTCTTCCCCTCGTTTGGGAAGATGCCCAAGCCGATACAGAAACCTATGGCATTCGTATTCGAGGTCTAAAGGGGGGACATTCCGGCATGGAAATTGACAAGGGCCGTGGCAATGCCAATAAGTTAATGGGTAGAATTTTAAATGACTTATTTACCCTTTGTCCCTTCCAGCTTTCCGATATCAATGGTGGTTCTAAAATGAATGCCATTCCCCGGGAGTGTGATGCCCTTCTATCCGTGAACCCTAGGGATGTGGAGATTTTAAAGACGAAGGTTGAAGAATGGAATCAGATTCTTAAAAACGAATTACGGGTATCAGACCCAGACGTGGCTGTGCAGTTAGACCGCTTAAGTGATCCTAGTCAAAGAGTATTCTCTCAAGAAACAACCCATAAGGTCATTGCCTCTTTGGTACTCATACCCAATGGTGTTCAAACCATGAGTATGGATATCCAAGGTCTCGTGGAAAGTTCCACCAACTTAGGAGTTGTCACTACGGACCAACTGGTAGTACGTTTTGAAAGTGCTATACGTAGTTCTGTAAGAAGCTTAAAATATAAAATTTTGAATGAAGCTAAAATGGTGGCCAACGCCCTACACTGTGAACTAAGGGCAGATTCTGATTACCCTGAATGGTCCTATCATCCTGATTCTACAATTCGGCCTTTGTTTCAAAGGGTTTACAAAGATAAATACGGCAAGGAATCTAAAATTATTGCCATCCATGCTGGCGTAGAATGTGGCCTCTTTAAAGAAAAGATGGAACATCTGGATATGATCTCCTTTGGGCCAAATATGTATGATGTTCATACACCCAATGAGCACTTGAGTATCTCCTCCACAGAACTGACATGGGATTATCTGCTGGCTGTATTGAAAGAGATAAAATAACTTCATTTAATGTTCCTACAACCCTTGAGAATTGGCGAACAAGCCTATATCTCAAGGGTTATTTTGTGACCTATAGACAACAGTAGTTCTGTTTACTAGTTTATATATGTGTATATATGCTTTAGTTTGTATATTTATTATATTCTGTCCCGCCATCTTTTTTTTGCATTTTTTTCTCCATGTCTTCTTTGTCTCTTGCCTCCTTATCCATGCCTAGCCACAGTCATCATCAGTCATTCTACTTTTTATATTTATATAAATACCTGCTTCCAAAAAACTTTTTTGCATTTTTATAAATTATTTTGCATATTTATATTGCATAATCATACATTTTTGTTATAATAGGTATTAAGAAATTCTCACATTTGGGAGGTTACAATTATGGAAAAAGAAAAAGTAGTATTAGCATACTCCGGAGGGCTGGATACTTCCGTTATACTAAAATGGTTAGAGGAAAACTATGGCTATGAAGTTATTGCGGTTTGTGTAGATGTAGGCCAGGGAGAAGATTTGGTAGCAGTACAAAAGAAAGCTCTTTCCACAGGAGCTGCTAAAGCGTATGTTGTGGATGTACAAAAAGAGTTTATTACAGACTATATTTACCCTACATTAAAGGCTGGGGCAATATATGAAGACGACTACTTATTAGGGACTTCCTTTGCGAGACCATTGATCGCCAAGGCACTCGTTGAAATAGCAGAGCAAGAAGGGGCTGTGGCTATCTCCCACGGCGCTACAGGAAAAGGGAATGACCAGGTTCGTTTTGAAGCAACGATCAAGGCACTGAATCCATTCTTAAAAATTATTGCTCCATGGAGAATATGGGATCTAAAATCCAGAGAAGATTGTATTGATTATGCGGTGAAGCATAATATTCCGATTCCAGTTACTAAGAAAGACCCATATAGCCGTGACCGAAACATATGGCATTTAAGCCATGAGGGCGGCAATTTAGAAAATCCATGGAATGAACATGACAGCAGTATTTATCAAATGGGTATTTCCCCAGAGAAGGCACCAGATACGCCTGCCTATGTAGAAATCGAATTTGATAAAGGTATCCCTGTGTCTGTGAATGGTATTGCCTATGATCCTATCAATATGCTGCATGCATTAAATGAAATTGGTGGTGCCCATGGTGTTGGTATCATCGATATTGTGGAAAACAGATTAGTAGGTATGAAATCTCGAGGTATTTATGAAACACCTGGCGGTACAATCCTCTTTGAAGCCCACAAGTCATTGGAAAAATTGACATTAGATCGTTCTACCATGAGCTTTAAGAAAACCGTATCTGAAAAGTATGCCCAGTTGGTATATGATGGCCTATGGTTTACACCATTAAAGGATGCTCTCGATCAATTCGTAGATAGCACCCAGGAATATGTCACAGGTAAGGTAAAACTAAAATTATTTAAAGGCACATGTAAAGCTGTAGCTACAGCTTCCCCATATTCTCTATACAACGAAGAATTCGTTACTTTTGGTGAGGACCACGTTTACAATCAAAAGGATGCTGAAGGTTTTATCAACCTATTTGCATTACCGATAACCATTCGATCTCTTATGAAGTTTGAAAATGAGAAAAAGGCGAAGAAAGCGAAAAAAGTTATATGAAGCTGTGGGGTGGAAGATTTGCAAAAAGCACAGCTTCCCTTGTAGACAGCTTCAACGCCTCTATCGAATTCGATCAAAAGTTGTATAAGTATGATATTATCGGCAGTATTGCCCATGGAAAAATGTTAGGTAAATGTGGAATTATTACCATGGAGGAATCTCAGATTATCATAGATGGGCTCCAGTGTATCCTTGAAGATATCGAGAAGGGTTTGGTTACTTTTCAAATGGAGTACGAAGATATTCATATGAATATTGAAAAACTCCTCATTGATCGTATCGGAGAAGTCGGCAAGAAGCTTCATACCGCCAGAAGTAGAAATGACCAAGTGGCTGTGGATATCCGCCTCTATCTTCGAGAAGAAATACAAGATATCTGTGGATTACTCAAGAGTTTGTTAACAACTTTAAAGGATCTTGGAAAAGCCCATGTGGATACAGTAATGCCCGGGTACACCCATCTCCAAAGAGCTCAGCCTGTTACATTTGGCTACCATATGATGGCCTATTTCCAAATGTTTAAAAGAGACTTAGCTAGACTCCATGACTGCTCCGAAAGGGTAAACATCATGCCCTTGGGAGCTGGAGCCTTGGCAGGTACAACCTACGAAACGGATCGTCAATTCTTAGCTCAGCAATTAGGATTCACTGATATTTGTCAGAATTCCATGGATGCTGTCAGTGATCGAGATTTCGCCATCGAATTCATCAGTGATGCTTCCATCATGATGATGCACCTCAGTCGATTTTGTGAGGAGCTCATTCTCTGGAGCTCTGCGGAGTTTCATTTTATAGAGATGGATGACGCTTATAGCACGGGGAGCAGTATTATGCCTCAAAAGAAAAACCCTGATGTGGCTGAGCTTATCCGTGGAAAAACAGGTAGAATCTATGGGAACCTTATGAATATCTTAACCATCATGAAGGGACTTCCCTTAGCTTACAATAAAGATATGCAAGAGGATAAGCCTCCGTTATTTGATACCGTTGAAAATCTAAAGGATTGTCTCCTAATTTTTAACGAGATGATACAAACCATGACGGTTCAAAAAAACCAGATGAAAAAGGCAACAAAGGAAGGCTTTATGAATGCTACTGATGTGGCTGACTATCTTGTGAAAAAGGGATTACCTTTCCGAAGCTCCCATGAAATTGTAGGCAAGATGGTACTCCACTGTATTCAACAAGGAAAAGCCATCGATGATTTATCCCTTGAAGAATTCAAAGGCTTTTCTCCTGTTTTTACGGAGGATGTTTTAGAAATTATAAAGATAGAAAATTGTATCGCTTCCAAAGTATCCTATGGCTCCACAGCCAAGGGAAGCATTGAAACCATGATCCAACAAGCAGAGGATTTCCTTTCGAATATATAATGTTTCTTCCCCAAAAAGGGTACAGATCTTTTCTGTACCCTTTTCCCCTTTTATATTGTATTTCTCTTTCCAATTCCTGAAATAGTCGTTTTTTACAAAATCCCACTTTGAGCCTTGTGCCACGCTTCATTTCCCCATTTTTCCTAACCTTTCAAGCTTACGGAATCCCTTCATCTTATCTATCTCAAAATGTTTTATGGTTACTTCTACCAATTTCATTGTTTTTCTTGGCCTTTTCTGATACTTTTTCCCACATATGAAGCCCATCAATATATATTGATGGGCTTCATATGTTCTATCTCTATTCTTGTATGATATTATATTTCCTAGCCTTAAAAGCAACTGTTTTATGGGTCACACCTAGGGCTTTTCCTGCTGCATTAAAACTTCCAAATTTTCTAATTGCATACCGAATGATTTCTTTTTCGTAT
>CALECF010000248.1 GCA_937948705.1 uncultured Anaerosolibacter sp.
ACATATGAATTATTAAAGGGATTGCCTTTCCCTGTATTTCGAAAAGTCCTAAAGAAGCCCCATCACTTTGTTGGTTGGATCTGTAATGGTTTGGCAGATTATTGGTATAATATATATGATTGCATAGCACGAATCCTACAAGCTATGGTTTTTAAGATAAAGATGAGGTGAGAAAATGATCGATGATACAATTGCAGCAATCGCTACTGCCCCTGGTGAGGCAGGGATCGGTATCGTGCGCTTAAGTGGTCCTTTGGCAGTAGATATTTTAGATCAAGTTTTTGTATCTAGTAAAGGAAAGAGCATAAAGGATTTCCCTAGCAGGAGATTAACCCATGGATATATTGTTCACCCCCATACCCAGCAGAAGGTAGATGAGGCGTTGGTTGTCTATATGAAGGGCCCCTATACCTATACGGCGGAGGATGTGGCAGAAATTGATTGTCATGGTGGCATCGTTCCGGTACGAAAAATACTAGGCCTAGTCCTATCCTTGGGTGCAAGAATAGCAGAGCCTGGGGAGTTTACAAAAAGGGCTTTCTTGAATGGAAGAATTGACTTATCCCAAGCTGAGGCGGTGATGGATATCATCAGTGCTAAAACAGAGAAGGGCTTCGATATCGCCCTAGGACAACTTGAAGGATCTTTGTCAAAAGAAGTAGGCAAGATACGAGATGATGTTCTAGAAATGACTGCCCATATAACCGTAAATATTGATTTCCCTGACGAGGATATCGAGGAGATTACGTATCAAAGTTTAGAGAAACAAGCTCAGGCAATCGTAGAAGCCATTGAAGGGTTTCTAGCTACGGCCCATACGGGGAAGATCATTCGAGAAGGATTAAAAACCGTGATTATTGGAAAACCCAATGTTGGAAAGTCTTCTTTGATGAATGCTCTGCTGAAGGAATCAAGGGCCATTGTAACAGAGGTTCCTGGAACAACCCGAGATGTTATTGAAGAGTATGTAAGCATCCAGGGAATTCCTCTGAAAATTGTGGATACTGCAGGTATTCGGGAGACTGAAGATATCGTTGAAAAGATAGGTGTAGAAAGAAGCAAGGAATTTTTTAATAAATCAGATCTTATTATCTTCGTTTTGAATGGATCAGAACCTTTGACAGATGAAGATCGTCAAATCATTCACCTGGTACATGAAAGAAATGCCATTGTTTTGCTGAATAAGGCAGACCTTCCCATGGTCATTGATGAGGAATGTATTCAGGAGATGCTGCCTGGTAAAAAAGTTATTAAGTTATCTGTAACGGAAGGTACTGGAGTAAAGGAATTAGAGGATACTATTGTTCATATGGTCTATGGAGGGCAAGTAAAGCATCGGGATCTTTCTTTGGTTACCAATGTGCGGCATCAAAATGCCTTGGAAAGAGCCAAGAAAAGTATGGAGGATGCTGTTACAGCAATTCAGAGGAATATGCCCCTGGATTTTGTAGAGGTGGATGTACGAAACTGTTGGCAGCACTTAGGAGAAATCACTGGCGATACCGTAGGCGAAGATATTATAGATCAGATATTTGCTAATTTCTGTTTAGGAAAATGATTCGTTAGCAGTTAGCAGAAAACAATCTCTTGTAAAAAATGTTTGGATAACTCATTTATCTTGGTAATTTGAAGTTTTTAGAAGATGTTTTTAAGGGCTAACGGCTAACTTTATAACAAAGGAGGAAAGATAAATGCTGGATCGATTTGTTGCTGGTGCCTATGATGTGGTTGTGATCGGTGCTGGACACTCTGGCTGTGAGGCGGCGTTAGCTGCAGCTAGACTGAATTGTAAAACTTTAATTTTGAGCATAAACCTAGAATCTGTTGCCATGATGCCTTGTAATCCTGCCATCGGAGGAACTGGTAAGGGACATTTGGTGAAGGAAATGGATGCATTAGGCGGAGAGATGGCGTTAAATATTGATAAGTCCTTTATTCAAAGTCGAATGCTTAATACAGCGAAAGGCCCGGCGGTTCATTCGTCTAGAGCTCAAGCGGATAAAGTAGCTTACCACGTCGCAATGAAAAAGGTCTTGGAAAATCAAGAGAACCTGGATCTCAAACAAGGAGAAGTCATTGAAATCTTAGTGGAAAATAACCGTGTAAACGGTGTCGTATTAAGAACGGGTGCTATTTATCACTGTCAAGCAGTGGTTATGGCCACAGGTACTTACCTTGGGGGTAAGATATTCATTGGCAGTGTAAATTATGAAAGTGGTCCAAATGGCCTCGCATCATCGAAGGAACTTACAAGAAATCTTAAAGAGCTAGGATTGAAAATGCGCCGATTCAAAACGGGGACACCAGCCCGGGTGGATGAAAAAACATTGAATTTTTCCAGAATGGAGATTCAGCCGGGAGATCAAGAAATCATACCTTTTTCTTTTATGAATGACACGTTAGAGAGAGAGCAAGTACCCTGCTGGTTGACCTATACCAATAAGGAAACCCATCAAATAATTATGGATAATTTACATCGGTCAGCTATGTACAGTGGTGAAATTGAAGGGACTGGACCCCGATACTGTCCTTCTATCGAGGATAAGGTAGTACGATTTGCTGATAAAGAAAGACATCAGCTTTTTGTTGAGCCTGAGGGGATGGATACCCATGAGATGTATGTTCAAGGGATGTCTACCAGTTTACCTGAAGATGTTCAACTTAAGTTTCTTAAGACGATTCCAGGCCTTGAAAATGTAAAGATTATGAGACCTGCTTATGCCATTGAATATGACTGTATGGATCCTCAACAATTAAAGCTGACCCTAGAGTGCAAGGATATTGAGAATTTGTATTCTTCTGGACAATTTAATGGAACGTCAGGGTATGAAGAGGCCGGAGCCCAAGGATTGATTGCAGGAATAAATGCAGCCTTAAAAATTCAAGGAAAAGATCCTTTTATCTTAGATCGTTCGGAAGCCTATATTGGTGTATTGATTGATGATTTGGTTACAAAAGGAACCAATGAACCTTATCGCATGATGACCTCCAGGGCAGAGTATCGCCTCGTATTGAGACAAGATAACGCGGATCTAAGACTGACTGAAAAGGGATATAAAATTGGCTTGGTGAAAGAAGAGCGCTTCAAAAGATTGTTGCGCAAGAATGAGCAGATTATTGCCGAGATTGAGCGGTTAAAGAATACTACGGTTACCCCAGCGAAGGCCAATGAATTTTTGCGTGGGATGAATAGTGCAGAGATTCATAGTGGATTTTCTCTCCATGATCTCCTTAAAAGACCGGAGCTGACCTATGATAATATCCGAGAGTTGGATCAAGAAAGGCAAACCCTGCCTAAAGATGTCATTATGCAGTGTGAGGTTCAAATTAAGTATGCGGGTTATATCGATAAGCAGTTAAAACAGATTGAACAGTTTAAAAAGTTAGAGGTTAAAAAGCTGCGCCCAGAGATTGATTATGCTGCTATTGAAGGATTAAGAATGGAAGCTAGACAAAAGCTGAATGCGGTAAAACCTCTTTCCGTGGGACAAGCTTCAAGAATCTCAGGTGTTTCTCCAGCAGACATATCAGTCCTATTGGTATACCTGGAGCAGCAGCGTAGAAGGAGAAGTGAAGGGAATGAATAATGTAGAGATTCTCACTGAAGGCGCAAGAACCCTGGGTTTATCCTTATCAGAGCATCAGGTACAACAGTTGATGAACTATAAAGATTTACTTTTGGAGTGGAATGAAAAAATGAATTTGACAGCCATCACCGATGAAAAAGAAGTGATGATTAAGCATTTTCTTGATGCTTTATCCTGTGCAACGGTAGACAAAATTAAAGAAAATGCTAAGATTATTGATGTAGGTACGGGGGCTGGTTTCCCAGGCATACCTTTAAAGGTATATTTCCCCAAGATATCACTAACACTCTTGGACTCTTTGAACAAACGCATTAATTTTCTTAAGACAGTGTGTGACGCCATAGAGATTAAGGATGTTCAGTTTGTTCATGGCCGTGCTGAAGACTTTGGTACAAGTAAACAGCATCGAGAGAAATATGATATTGCAGTGGCCAGGGCTGTGGCAGAATTAAATGTTTTGAGTGAGTATTGTTTGCCCTTTGTAAGAGTAGGGGGATATTTTATATGCCAGAAAGGTCCTAGTATCCACGAAGAAATTGAGCGGGGAAAAAAGGCAATAGAGGCCCTTGGGGGTAGGATTGTGGACCGAAAGGATATAGCGCTACCTTTCAGTGATATTACCCATAACATTGTGATTATAGAAAAAGTAAAGAATACGCCGACAAAATTCCCTAGAAAAGCTGGAACACCGTCGAAAGATCCTTTGATTTAGTCGTTTTCTAAACGTTTTTGTAGAGCGAAAAATGGATTAATTTTCACTCAAAAGGAAGGAAGTAAGGTGTTTTTGACGAATTACTAATAATACGATATACAATTAGATGAAATGATGGGGTTGGATACATATATGATGTAGCCCAAGATAAGACAGAAGTATTTCTGGATAGATTTTAATGGGTGCTTTTGTATGAGTTTCGTATGAGGGGAAGATGGAATATGGTATTAGAGCAAAATACAACAGTGTTACAAATTCCTATAGATCTAATAAGGCCAAATCCGTATCAGCCTAGGAAAATTTTTGCGAAGGCTAGCCTTGAGGAATTAAGTGCGTCCATTATAACGTATGGCGTTTTGCAGCCTATTTGTGTGAGAAAGATGGGCGCAGATCACTATGAATTGGTTGCTGGTGAACGGCGCCTAAGGGCAGCCAAACTGGCTCAATTAGAAAGAATACCTGCCATTGTATCTGAGATGTCGGATCAAGATTCTGCTGTGCTGGCTTTGATTGAAAACCTGCAGAGGGAGGATTTGAATTTCATTGAGGAAGCAGAGGGATACCATCATCTGATTCTTGATCATCAATTTACCCAGCAGGATATCGCAGAGAAGGTAGGAAAGAATCAATCTACGATTGCCAATAAGCTTCGCATTTTGAAGCTATCTAAAGTGGTGAAGGAAAAGTTGGTCGAGTGCGGTTTGACGGAGCGTCATGCCAGGGCGTTGCTAAAGCTTCCAGATGAAAAGTTACAGATAAAGGTTTTGGAAGAAGTTATTAAAAAGGATTTGACGGTAAAGAAAACGGAGAAGATGATTGCTGATATTCTGGAAGAGCTTTCTAAACCAAAGGAACTAGAGAAACGACAAAATATTAAGAGCGTGTTTAATTTTAAGATATATCTCAATACATTAAAGAATGCTTTTAATGCCATTAAACAAACAGGGTTAGATGCAGAGTATAGACAGTTAGATAAGGGAGATCATATCGAAGTTGTCGTAAAAATTCCTAAAACCAAATAATTGATAATATAAAGCTCAGACTATAGATTTAGAATCTATAGTCTTTTTTGTTTAGATTTAAATTTGCGAAAAGATAAATGGTAGAGGAAAAAACGACCCTCATAAATTCGATATAATGGAATAAAAGACGACCTATAAGGGTATTGATCCAAAGTGGGGTAAAACAACCTTAAAAACGATTCAAAGAGGAAGTTTTACCGCAGTAAAGCGTTAGATTTTTCCCCATAGGGTGAGGGTACCAATAACGATGAAGGCTACACCTGCACTTAACTGCAAGTAGTGGGGTGGGATATATTTTGTAATATATGTACCCGCGAACACACCGATTAATGCACTCAATACCAAGGCGGAAGCAGCACCGATAAATACACCCAAAACTGACTTTGATTGGGTAGCCAAAAGCATGGTTTGAAGCTGCGTTTTATCTCCCAACTCTGCCAAAAACACCATCCAAAAAGCACTAACTATAATTTTCCACATCTATAGATCCCCCTCATAATTTGGTATAATAATTTTATGATATTTAACTCTCGGTTTATAATAAGCAAAGTAGTTCGTTTATTTAGCCCGTATACTTTTACATTATATTCATGATTGCCTGGGACTATTAATAGATATTTATAAACAACTCTCATGAAAGGTTATTTCCTTTTTTTTCATGGGACATTTTCTTTTTTTCCTTTTCATTTAAGAAGGAATAGAAAATATTTTAACGAAATGTATGTATAGGAAACGAATCATATGGGAGGTGATTTTGGTGGGAAAAGTAATTGCTATTTTTAATCAAAAAGGCGGAGTGGGAAAGACAACAACCAATGTCAATTTGAGTGCTTGTCTTGCAGCGAAAGGGAAAAAGATATTGGTCATTGATATTGACCCCCAAGGAAATTCAACCAGTGGATTGGGCATTGACAAAAACAACCTACCTACTTCTATGTACGATCTAATCATCGGAAATGCCGATATTCACCAGTGTATCTACGGAACCAATCGAGAAAATCTTTCCATCGTCCCCTCCAGTGTTCAGTTAGCGGGAGCCGAAATCGAGCTTACTGATTTGGAGAGTAGAGAAATGCGTTTGAAACAAGCGATACAAGATGTGCGGCATGACTATGATTATGTGTTTGTGGACTGTCCTCCTTCCCTTGGGCTGTTGACGATCAATTCACTCACTGCGGTAGATAGTGTTCTTATCCCTATTCAATGTGAATACTATGCTTTAGAAGGTGTGAGTCAACTGATGAATACGATTGAGTTAATAAAGAAGAACCTTAATCCAAACCTGGATATTCAAGGCGTAGTATTGAGCATGTTTGATGGAAGGACAAACCTATCCATACAGGTTGTTGACGAGGTAAAAAAGTATTTTAAAGGTAAAGTATATTCAACCCTGATTCCGAGAAATGTAAGGCTGGCTGAAGCCCCCAGCTATGGATTATCTATTATTGAGTATGATGCAAAATCAAAGGGTGCAGAGGCCTATTGTGAACTAGCAGAAGAATTTTTAGATCTAGAAGAGGATGTGATATAATTGACGAGGATGAAAGGTGGCCTTGGGAAAGGCTTGAATGCATTGATCCCTGAACGAAAAGCCGAGCCAGAAGTTGTTGAGGTGAAGCATGGTGACGCCTTAAAGATTAGTATTCACGAAATTCGCCCCAATCGAAGTCAGCCTAGAAAAAACTTTGCCAGAGAAAAATTAGAGACATTGGTGGATTCTATTAAGTATCATGGCATTATACAACCTATCGTAGTAAGGGCTGCAGAGGTAGGTTATGAGATTGTGGCAGGGGAACGAAGATGGAGGGCAGCCAGAGAAGCGGGACTTAAGGAAATACCTTGTATTATCAAGGAACTAAGTGATCAGCAGGGAATGGAAATTGCTTTAATAGAAAATCTTCAAAGGGAGGATTTGAATCCTGTTGAGGAAGCCCTTGCATTTAAAAACTTATTAGATACATATCAATTGACCCAGGAAGAAGTCTCAAATGCCGTTGGGAAAAGTAGGCCTTATATCGCAAATACCATGAGATTATTGAATTTAGATGAAGTTATTCAAGAAATGCTTATTCAGAGTCAAATTTCCAGTGG
>CALECF010000249.1 GCA_937948705.1 uncultured Anaerosolibacter sp.
ACAAGATTATATCTCTATAAAATAGTATACAACTCCCTTCCCAAGTATAAAGAGAGACGGTCTGCAAAGACCGTCTCTCTTTATACTTGGATAAATATTGTTTTAACATGATTTTAACATAAAGTTAATTTGTACGTAAAAATTAAGAAATAAAATAGTTATGGGAAGAATGAACCGAGGAAGTAAGGAATTGGGAGGAGACAAAGAAATGAAAACCCATGAAAAAATAGTAGAAACTATGTTGTTTATTTGTGCAACGACGGCTACAATGTCCGTATTCTTGATCACCTTTTTTATCTTTAAAGAGGGACTCCCCATATTAAGTGAATATGGATTTTTAAATTTTATCTTTGGAAAGAACTGGAGTCCCACCAATGGAGAGTATGGTGCTTTTCCAATGATTGTAGGATCTGTCTCTGTTACAATTGGCGCATTGATTATTGGTGTACCCATGGGATTAGCCTGTGCAGTTTTTCTAGCAGAAATCGCACCGAAATCTGTTGTAAGGGTCTTTAAACCAGCAGTTGAGCTATTAGCAGGAATTCCTTCCGTTGTATACGGATTCTTTGGATTATCGATTATTGTTCCCCTTATTCGGACACAGGTATTACCGATTGTTCAAAAATTTAGTCCTAACACCTTTACCTCGGGCTATAGTATATTAGGTGGAGCAATCATTTTGTCGATCATGATTCTACCTACCATTATTAGCATATCAGAAAATGCTATTCGAGCAGTCCCCTCAGAGTATAAGCAGGGTTCTTTAGCCTTGGGAGCATCTCATTTTGAAACCATTCATAAGGTGCTGATTCCCTCAGCAAGATCTGGAATTATTGCATCGGTTGTGCTAGGGATGGGAAGAGCTGTTGGAGAAACCATGGCAGTCATTTTGATTACAGGAAATATGCCAAGGGTACCCGGGGGAATTTTAGATTCAGTATCAACGATGACGGGAACCATCGCCATGGAGATGGGATATGCAAGTCCAACCCACCAGAAAGCGCTGTTTGCCACCGGAATTATACTGTTTCTTTTTATAATGACCTTAAATATTTCAGCTACGGCAATTACAAAGAAACTGGGAGGAGAGTAGAATAGGATGAACCTTAATGCAAGTGTAGAAAGAAGTACGAATCCGGTTACGAAAAAATGGATTATGGGAGGCAATAAAAAAAAGGTTCGGGTTCGTGAAAAATTAGCATATATAGGGATTTATCTTGCCGCGATCCTAACGATTTGTGCGCTGGTTTCTATCATTGGATATGTACTCTTGAATGGATTAAAATACATTGATTTAGATTTCTTCACCCAGGAGCCAAGCAGCATGGGTAGAAAAGGGGGTATTTACTCGATTATCATCGGAACCATCTACTTAACCGCGGTTTCCATTATCATCGCTACCCCTATCGGTGTAGCTGCAGCAATTTACCTTACAGAATACGCAAAAGAAACAAAATTCGTAAAGCTTATTCGCTTCGGTACGGAAACCCTATCTGGGATTCCTTCTATTATCTTCGGTTTGTTCGGATTTGTATTCTTTGTTATCTTTTTAGGTTTTCGATGGTCTATCCTATCCGGTGGTTTAACCTTAGCAATGATGATTCTCCCTACACTGGTTCGCACAACAGAAGAAGCTATAAAAACCGTTCCTCAGGCTTATCGTGAAGGGAGCTTTGCACTGGGTGCAACAAAACTTCAAACCATTGTAAAGGTAGTTTTACCCAGTAGTATATCAGGGATTCTAACAGGATTAATCCTTGGAATCGGAAGGGCAATTGGTGAAACGGCAGCTGTAATGCTGACGGCAGGAAGCTCCTTGGGGGTACCAAAATCATTGATGGATCCAACCAGAACCATGGCAGTACACACCTATATATTGGCTTCAGAAGGATTATCAAAAGAAAAGACCTTTGCCACAGCTAGCGTTTTAATATTGCTGGTATTATTTATTAACCTTATGGCAAATATAACCGCCAACAGATATATGAAAAAGACAAAGATAGAAGCATAAAAAAATACTGCGAAAACTTTCGCAGTATTTTTGTCTATTGATTCGATAAGTTGAGACGGTTCATCATACCGCCTCCGAAGCCACCACGACCTCTTGTTTTACTAAAAAGACCACCTTGGCATTTGCCAGAACCCATACCACTGAAAGTAAAGCCATTTTCCTCATGGTATTTTTCCATTGCATCAAAGCGCTCATTGAAAAGCTTTGCATCCTCTGTGGTTAGGGTACCCTCCTTAACTGAATTAGCTACCTGTTCTTTTTTCCACTGAATCATGTCTTTAAACCATTGTGGGGTTTCCTCTTTTTCCGCAGCGAAGGCGACTGTTGCAAATATTCCTACCAATAAAGCAACTACGGTCAAGCTAAGTACTAACTTTTTCATTTCGATTTCCTCCTTCAACATAATGATTTTGTTTACACCATCATTATAAAAAAGGAATGTGAAGGAATTATGAAGATAAATAGTTTTGTGCTTCATAATTCCTTCATAGTTTTTTGATAGAATAAATTACTTTACAAACAAAGTCAGGCATGAAAAAATAAAAAAGAGAAGCCTTGAAGGAGGACCGGAGAATTATGGAGCAAAAGATTAGAATATTAATTGTGGAAGACGAGGAAAAGATTCTACAGGTGTTAGAAGCCTATCTAGAAAAAGAAGGATACGAAGTACGAAGGGCAACGGATGGTTCTAAGGCTTTGGAAATTTTCAAAGCGGAAGAGATTCATCTACTAATATTGGATCGAATGCTACCAAAAATATCCGGCGAAGAGGTTTGTAGACAAATTCGGGGATTCTCTACTGTACCCATACTTATGCTCACAGCTAAGATTGAGGAAAATGATAAGCTAGAAGGCTTGGCTATAGGCGCGGATGATTACGTAACAAAGCCTTTTAGTCCACGGGAAGTCGTTGGACGTGTAAAGGCCTTACTGCGAAGAAGCTATCGGGATCATCAACCCTTGGCGGAACTACTTCACTTTAATAATCGAGAATTAGAGGTAGACATAAATCGGGTACAGGTAAGATTTAAGGGGGAGAAAGTGAATTTGACACCTAATGAGTATCGGCTGCTTATGATTTTTCTGTCTCATCCTGGACAGGTCTTTTCAAGGGAGCAACTACTGGAAAAGGCTTTTGGATTTGACTATGATGGGTTTGATAGAACCATTGATACTCATATCAAAAACATTCGTCAAAAGATCGAAAGGGATCCAAAGAAACCTATCTATATACAAACTGTCTATGGGATGGGATATAAGTTTGGAGGGGCCAAATGAAAACTTCTATCGGAAGAAGATTAGCATTTAGTTTCTTGCTGACCGTTGTTTTATCTATTGTGATAGCAGGACTCATTTCCAATTATATGATCGACAAGAGATTCAACCAATATCTAAAACAAAGTCATGAAAGCAGAGTTCAAAAGGTAGTAGAGACTGTGCAGGAGCTATATAAGAGTGGTGAAGGTTTTGAAAGACTTGATCCCTTGGAGATGAAGCGATATGCGATGTTGGAGGATCTTTATGTTGAGATTCAAGATCGTGATGGAAAAACTGTTTTTTCATCAGGACAAGGGCACCTCCTCCATAAGAAGAGAATGGGGAATATGATGGGCCCAATGATGGGGCGAAGAATGATGAAGGGGATAGGAGAATATATTGAGGAAAAATACCCCTTACAGCAAAATGGTAGGGAGATTGGAATAATTCATATTGGTTACTTTGGAAACTGGAATCTGTCAGAGGGTGATATTGACTTTATAAACACCCTAAACCGGGCCTTTGGGCTATCGGTGGGAATTGCACTATTCTTTGGATTTATTATTAGTATGATTCTTTCCAAACAGATGACAGCCCCCTTGGTTAATATCACAAAAGCTGCCAATGAAATAAAGAATGGTAATTTAGACATTCGAGCAGAGATGTCTGTCAATACCTTAGAGATCGAACAGTTAGCAAAATCTATTAATTATCTAGCAGAAACCCTTCAACAGCAGGAAATGCTTCGAAAGCGTTTGACTGCTGATATGGCTCATGAAATCAGAACACCTTTAACAACCCTCCAAAGCCATATTGAGGCGATGATGGATGGAATATGGGAACCGACACAAGAAAAGTTCGAAAGCTGTCATGAGGAAGTATTGCGGCTGAAAAAAATGGTGGATAATCTACAGGATCTTGCTAAGCTAGAACAGACAGCGAAGCAGCTGAATAAAAGCACCTTTGATTTGTCCCAATTATTAAATAGGATTGTTGAATCTTTCAAGGCTCAGACCCAGAAAAAAAATATAATAATGCGTTCCCAGGTGGCGTCAGGCATTACTGTGCAGATGGATCAGGATAAACTTAAACAGATTATGTATAACCTACTATCTAACGCCTATAAATACTCAGGGGAAGATTCTATTATTGAAATCATGCTGACTCAGGATAAAAATTATATTATTTTAACTGTAAGGGATGAGGGAACAGGGATTGACCCTAAGGATTTGCCTTATGTATTTGAACGCTTTTATCGGGGAGATCCTTCGCGAACGAGAGAGACGGGCGGAGCGGGTATCGGTTTAACCATTGTAAAAGGGTTGGTAGAGGCCCATGGCGGAAGTATTACTGCTGAGAGCGTAAAGGGAAAAGGGAGTAGTTTTCGAATTTATTTCCCTATAGAAATGCTGGTTTCAAAGAAAGAGGAATAAAAAAAAGCCTGCAACCTATGAGAAGTGAGGATGCAGGCTTTGTATGTTTTCTAGGCCAATAGCGTATAAAATCATGATTAGCTACTGAACTGTGTTCCAATATTCTCCTGATGATTTTCAGTCGGTGAATCCATTACTTGTAAAAATGCATTTACGACTAAAGGATCAAACTGTGTTCCAGACATCTTTTGAATTTCTTTTAAAGCTTCAGTGGTAGAAGAAGGTTGTTTATAGGGTCTGCTGCTGGTCATGGCATCAAAGGCATCAGCAACTGCGATAACACGGCCACCTAAGGGGATTGCTTCACCAGATAGACCCAAAGGATAGCCTTGGCCATTAAACCATTCATGATGGTGACGAATGATGTGTTTAATATCCTGAAATTCTTCAATCATATTTAGTATTCTATAGCCGATTTCTGGGTGCTGCTTAATATTGGAAAATTCTTCTTCTGTTAATCTGCCCGGTTTGTTGAGAATAGATTCTGAAATCCCAATTTTTCCGATATCGTGAATGAGAGCAGCGGTTTCTATTTCTGCAGCATTTTCTAATTCTAAGTGAGTAGCGATTAAAAGACTATAGTGAGCCACTCTCTCTGAGTGCCCCTTTGTATAGGGATCTTTCACTTCGATGGTGGTAACCAAGGCTTCAATGGTCTGCAGATAACTTTTTTGAAGCTGAGACATCTTAGCCAGAATACTGTCAGACAGCAGGTTAACACTTAAGGATACGCTTTGAATTTCACTTTCACCTAGAACGGGAAGCTTTTGTGTATAATTGCCTGCTGCGATTAGTCTTATACCCTCCACCACATTATTAAAGCGCTTGGTAAAGCCTCTAGAAAAGAAACGAATAGCTGAGGTACATAGAACCACGGAAATAAAGATCAATAGGGAAACGTTCAGGAACAACCTAGACTTTAAGCGGTTAATTGGAGAAACATCCAGTGTAACTTTATAAGAGGCTAGATATTGTCCGTTTTCATCAAGGAATTTATGTATAAAATAAATGTTATTTTCATTTAAAGGGCGGTGATGGACATCGGAAAACGGGTCAAAAACAAGATGGACCGATGCAGAGGAGCCCAGATATTCAATGAGAGGAATCAAAAAGTCACCATCCAGCTTCCTTCCTAATAATAAAGAACCTACAGCAGGCTGCGTACCATCATTGTTTGTAACGGGTGCAATGGAAAACATGTATAGTTCATCGTTAAGCACCCGTAGAAAAGTAGTAGCTGATACTGTGGGTACAATAACGGAGGAAGAAACTTGATAAATCTGCTGGTCCGTTAACTCATTACTATAGATATCAGATAAGCTGCTGCCATCTATTTGGAGATATACTACATCTATGTCGAAGGGAGATTCGAAAAGATACTGGGACAAATTATCTAGAATCCACGCCCTATCCTGCCTTCTAATCGCATCTAGGACATCATCCCAGTAAGCGTATTCAGTAGTTTTTTCCCGTAGGTCAATTAACCGTCTTTGCAGATATACTTCTATGGTTCTCGATTTTTCTTTAACTAATCCGTCAATACTATCATGCTGAAAAGTATTAAGAGGGAATGTAATGACTAGGATACTGAAAATACCGGCTGTGATAATACTGAGAATCGTTCCAAGGATATATTTACTTGTCAGCTTCATAGGACACCTCGTCAGTTTATAGTAAAAGAACGTAGAATAATTATAGCATATTCTGGAATTCATGAATAGAAAAAGCAGAAATATGTCGAAATATTTCTCCTAATTAGAGAAGTGTTTTATTTCATACAGTAGATCAATGAAAACTAGAGGATTACTTAAACAGTTCTGTCGAGAGAAACTTAAGGGCTAAGGGTTTAAAGGGTTATGAAAAAGTGTATGAATAGAATAGCTATTAGAGAGACGGGTTTGTTGACAGAAAAAATGGAATATGGACTAAGGGGGAGAAAAAATGATCGTTAAAAACTATATGCTGAAAAGAGAAGATTTACTGGTCTTAGATGTATCGCAGCGAATTCAAGAGGCCTTGAGTCTGATTGCGTCAGATGGACATCTAACCTTACCTGTGGTAGAGGGAGATGTTTTTAAAGGGTGTCTATCCATTTATTACATTTATAAAAAGTATTACGAGAAAAGCGAAGAGGATCGTGTTGCGTTTTTGAACAGTTTCGTAGGAGACCACTATAGAAAGGACATTCCTATCTTAACCACAAAGAATATTGTAGAGGATGCCTCAGTTTTATTTTCTAATCAAAATATTCCCTTTGTACCGGTTGTCAACAAACATCAGGATCTGTTGGGAATTGTGACGCAGAAGTCTATTTTTCAGTCCTTTAGTAGATTAATGGGTTACGGTAGGGGTGTTCGCCTGACCATTCATACCCCAGATGTAAAAGGGAGGATTTCTCGATTAGCCAGGGCTATAAAAAAGAGTGATGGGAATATCATTAGTCTAGCGATCAATGATCCTGAGTCCAAACTAGGGGTCAAAGAAATCATCCTTCGACTGGATGGGGAAAATATGGAGAAGATTAAGAAGAACATAGAGAGAGAAGGCTTCAAGATCATTGAAATAGAATAACAAAGGATCGCCTCCTAGGACACAGGGCTCATAAATTGGAATGCCATTGATAATAAGGAAAAGTCATAATATAATAAAGATATAGTGTATATATGGAGGCATTTTCGATGACAAAAGACATAGATTTGGAAGAACATATTATAAGACGAAAAAAAATACCTATACTCATAGACAGTAAAGAATGGAGAAGCCTTTTTGGAGAAGTACCTACGAAACAGATGCTAAAGATCTCTAAAGATTTACAAACAGCGATGAATGAAGAAAAGTCTGTCACGTTGCAGATTCGAAACTGTCAGAAACAGAAAAAAACGTTTATGGATAGAATTCTAAAGCTTTCTGATGAGGTAAACTCTGGAGATAATGCGGTGGCCTTAGAACAATTAGAGGTTACGAAGAAGGCAATCATGGACATGAATCAACAAATCGAGGAATTGCAGTTTAAGTTAGAGACAGTACCCAAAGAGATTGACTGCCTTAACCTAGCGTTGTTAAAGGAAACCGTTAGTCTTGCCTATAAAGATATTCGAGACTGTGGACAGAAAATCCCAACACTAACGGAAGAGGTCCTCCAATTAAGACAAAGTCTTACAGAAAAATGGGAGGAAAAGATTCAAATGGAAACCCGTGTGCAAGGTCTATATTCCTATTTGCACAATACCCTCGGACACGAAGAAACGGATAAATTAGATAAGCAATTTCTATAAAGTACGCAAAAGCGTACTTTTTGTATGGGACAAAAAATACAAAATAGTTATAGAATCTTTTCAGAGTAAAAAGGAATTTGTGAGAAAAAATAGAAATATAGGATGGGGCATAGGGAAAAAGATTGCCCTCAAAACTTTGTAGTATAAGGGAGTTATAGAATGCATGATTAGGGGTATAGGTATTGATATCATTGAGGTGGAGCGAATAAAAAGTGCTGTAACTAAAAATAGTAGGTTTCTTCAGCGGATTTTTACGGAAAAGGAAATAAAATATTTTGAAGAAAATAATTATCAGATTGTTTCTATTGCAGGGAACTTTGCAGCAAAAGAGGCTATCGTAAAGGCACTAGGAACAGGTTTGCGAGGATTTTCCTGGACAGAGATAGAAATTCAGCGGGACTCCTTAGGGAAGCCTTCTGTGGTATTTTATGGACAGGCGAAAAGCATTGCAGAAGCACTGGGGATCCACCAAATGATGATTACCATTTCCCATAGTAAAGATTATGCAGTTGCACAGGCCATCGCACTAGAGAATCTACAGCATAGTAAGGGGAGCGTTGAAGTTTATGAAAATTGTAAATAGTACACAGATGAAGCAACTAGACCGTATGACCATTGAACAATATGGGATTCCTGGTATTCTACTTATGGAAAATGCAGGAATTTCAGTTTTTCAAGAGGTGATGCGTCATCTGAATCATTTGGCCCGCAAGAGAGTGGCCATTGTATGCGGAAGAGGAAATAATGGTGGAGATGGCTTTGTGGTGGCACGACATTTGTTTCAACATAATGTTGAAGTAAAGGTTTTCATTGCGGGTAACCCTGGGGTAATTGGTGGAGATGCAAAAACAAATA
>CALECF010000250.1 GCA_937948705.1 uncultured Anaerosolibacter sp.
TGGATATGATCTTACAAAAAATACAGTCAGACACGCTGTTCACCTCCTTAATAAGGTTTCTCATAAGCTCACATACATATTCAACAGAAATAAAAAAATTCCTGCTTATCTCATCTATAAGCCTTAATTTTCGTCGATCGGCGTACCAATCAACGCGTCTCCTTGTATATCGGTAAGTAAAACTGATTTTATTTTACCCTCAGGACTCTCATCAAATTGACAGAGTACACGAATATAATTATCTGTCAATCCCTCATAGTATTTTTTGTATTCTTGGCTTGCCACTTCAAAGAGTACATCTCTCTGGGTGTTAAGAAACTTTTCATTGTATCTACGGGTATCTTCTGAAGCTAATTCGATGAGTTTTTCACTTCTTTGTTGTTTTATCTCTGATGCTATCTGTTGTTCATATTTTGCAGCAGGGGTTCCCTTCCTAGGGGAATATTTAAATACGTGGATTTGACTAAAAGAGATCTCCTTTACAAACTTATAGGTTTTATCGAACTCTTCTTCTGTCTCTCCTGGAAAACCCACCATGATATCCGTAGTAAGAGACAAATCTGGTAGGTGCTTTCTAAGGATGTCCACTTTTTCTTTATACTCGATTGTTGTATATTTGCGATTCATTCGCTTTAGCGTTTCATCACAGCCACTTTGCATGGAAAGATGAAAATGGGGACACATTTTGTAAAGCTGTGAAATCTCTTTAACAAAATCCTCGGTGATCAAAGTAGGCTCCAGGGAACCTAATCGAATCCTTTCAATTCCTGCTATAGGGTGGATTGCCTTAAGTACATCCAACAAGGAACCCTGGTCTAAATCCTTACCATAAGAGGCTACATGTATACCTGTCAGTACTACTTCTTTAAAACCATTCTCCGCCAGTCTTTGAACCTCTTTAATAATGTCTTGTGGTTTTCTGCTTCGTATAGGACCTCTGGCATAGGGTATGATACAGTACGTACAATATTGATTACAGCCCTCTTGAATCTTCAGAAATGCCCTAGTTTTGCCTTTTATTTCCCCAATGGTCATTTCTTCAAATTCTTTGATCTGCATGATATCCTCTACTGCATAAATTCTTTCATTTGCTTTTCTAAATTTTTCAACGTACTCTACAATCTTATTTCGATCATTGGTACCCAATATGATATTTACACCTTCTATACTGGAAACTTCCTCTGGCGCTGTTTGTGAATAACATCCCACTACAGCGATAACCGCATCAGGGCTGTCTTTTTTTGCTCTACGAATTAACTGTCGCGACTTTCGATCTCCTAGGCTGGTAACGGTACAGGTATTGATCACATAGACATCTGCACTGACTTCATCATCAACCACTTGATAACCAGCTTTTTCAAATAGTTCACCCATAGCTTCCGTTTCGTATTGGTTAACCTTACACCCGAGGGTATGAAATGCTACTTTTTTCACCTATATACCTCCTAAATCCCCTAGTTCATACATGAGAGTACTCAATACAACAAATCCCGCAGTTTCTGTCCTAAGAATTCTTCTGCCAAGGGTTATAGGGATACTTCCTAATTTTCTGGCAATCTCGATTTCTGTCTCTTCAAATCCACCCTCTGGGCCAATAATAATCGCAATCTTCTTTTGTCCGACTTTATCCCTTAAAAGCGCTTTTAATCCAAGGGCCGTTTCCTTTTCATAGGGAATAATAACAAAATCGAACTTAGACAGTTCCTCACTTAGTTGTGAAAAGTCTATGGGAAGCCCAACCTTTGGTATAACGCCCCTTTTAGATTGCTTTGCTGCCTCTTCTGCGATCTTCTGCCATCGCTCTCTTTTTTTTATTTCATCTTTTTTATCTTTTAGCTGAACGATCGTACGGGTCGTATTCAATGGAATAATGCTATAAACCCCTAGTTCTGTACATTTTTGTATGATCATTTCCATTTTCGTACCCTTCGGTATTCCTTGAAAAAGGGTTACTTCTATGGGGGGTTCCGTATCTGAATGCAGTTTTTCTTGTATTTTAAGTTCTATTTTTGTTTTTGAAAGGGATAAAATCTCCCCTACATAAATACCTTTTTCCCCGTCACATATTTCTAATACATCTTCTTCTATTAGTCTAAGTACCTTCGTTATATGCTTTACATCCTCGGAGTCATCAATGATCGCCCGTTGCTGATCTTCTATGATATTTTTTCTGTCTATAAAAAATCTATTCATTTTTCTGATCACCCTCTGGTTTTGATACAATTGCAGTCCATTCACCCATGGTTTCAATCTGTAGAATTTGCAGTCCATTTTTCTTAAGGGCCGCCGTCACCTCATCGATTTTATCTAAGATGATTCCCGAGGCAATAAATACGCTGTCTTTCTTTAGAAACTTCTTTATATCATCAGCTAGAATGATGATTACATCGGCAATAATATTTGCCACTACAATATCCGCCCGTTCATGAAGGGTATCCAATAAGTTCCCCCGTTTAATTTCTACTTGCCCTGTTACATGATTATCTTCTACATTTTTTTTTGATACCTTTACAGCCACTTCATCAAGATCGATACCGACTACTTTTTTTGCACCCAGTTTTGCTGCAGTAATGGATAGGATTCCACTGCCGCAACCAATATCAAAAACAAGGCTGTTGTGTGTAACATATTTCTCTAGATTTTGAACACACATCATGGTCGTCTCATGAGTTCCCGTTCCAAAGGCCATGCCCGGATCAAGTTCAACGATAATTTCTTCCTCTTGAGATATATAAGACTCCCAGGTGGGCTTAACTACAATTCTATCGCCAATTTTCATTGGTTTATAGTATTTTTTCCATGTATGGGCCCAGTCTTCTTCATATACCTCGGTAGTTGTCACCTCGCCTAAGCCCTTGTCTAGATTATACTGGGGAATCATCTCCACACTTTGCCGAAT
>CALECF010000251.1 GCA_937948705.1 uncultured Anaerosolibacter sp.
CTGAAAATTACATGGTCTTTCCTTACTCCAGCATGTTTTACAAGCTTTACATGCACCAATCTCTTTGCTAGCAGTTTCAAATTTTGTCACTTCATGCCCAGCTGATATAGCCCCCTTTATAAAGGCGTCAGCCATTCTTTCACTATTCCCATTCTTTCTTGGACTTCCAGTCAAGACTAGTATATTTTTCTTTTCTAATCTACTTGCTGTTTCTGGTAATATAAAAGTTAAGCATAGGGTCCCCAAAAAGTTGTGCACCTGATAAGGGTGGTTTTAGTAAAAGAACCATTGTCAACACCAATCAAATACGTTACCTTTAAGATGTCCAATCTCAAAGAAAGGTAACTAAGAAAGGTGATTAACATGGCTCAGAAACAGTATATCAAACATCTCTTCGAAAATGAAGAGCTTTCCCTAAGGGAAATTGCACGAAGAATGAATTTAAGTTTCCAAACCGTTAAAAAATATGCTTACATGGAAGACTGGAATAAAGATCATTTACCTGATGTGGACCCAAACCACTACCCAGTGCTTAAGAAGCACATCCCCACTATTGACGCCTGGTTGGAGGATGATGTCCGTCAACCAAGAAAACAGAGACATACAGCAACACGTATTCATGATCGCCTTCAAAAAGAGCATGATTTTGAAGGAAGTTACAGTAGTGTTAAAAAATATGTACGTAAGAAAAAGTATATCATGCATCAAGACAAAGAAGGCTATCTTCCAGTATATCGGCGGAACTCCGGTGAGAATAAAAGCAGATAACATGACCACTGCTGTAGCCAAGATACTAGCTGGTGGTAAACGCGAATTATCTGATGGCTTTATGCGCTTCATGCTCCATCACCGATTTATTGCTGACTTTTGTAACCCTGCAGCTGGCAATGAAAAAGGCTCGGTGGAGAACAAAGTAGGCTACAGCAGAAGAAACTTTTTCGTACCGGTTCCAACCATTACAGATTTTGATGCATTCAACAAGGAGCTATTTCGACGCTGCGAAGAAGACGGATGTCGTCCTCATTACAAGAAGAAACGACCAATTAATGAGCTCTTTGAAGAAGAGCAAAAGCACCTACTTGTACTGCCGATGCAGGAATATCAGATATTCCGATATGAAACGGCCCGTGTCAATAACTACGGCTATGTAACCATTGATACCAATACATACAGCATCTCTCCAGAGCTTATGGGTCAACAGGTTCAAGTGAAGATATATCATGGTAAAATTGAAATATATTATGAGCATTCACTGCTGAAAGAGTATTCTAGAAGCTATCTTCGTGGAGAAGAAATCAATGATTGGAAGCAGTACGTTTCCCTTCTACATAAAAAGCCTGGTGCCGTAGAACATACTCGCTTCTTTGAGCAATTACCATCGCTGTGGAAGGCACATCTAATATCATTGAAAGGTTCAGAGCGAAAATCTGCTTTACTGCTCCTGATGGAGATTGTAAAAGATGATAATACAAGCATGTGCGACAACGTAATGACAATGGCCCATTCCTGTGGTAAAACAGATATTGAGACAGTAAGACAATGCTATTACAATCTTCCTAAGAAGCCCCACCTACCCGAATCATTAGAACTAAACATTGAAGTGCCTGTACTGAATTACCATCCTGATTTATCTACTTATGACAGTCTGATAGGGGGAAAGCACCTTGAATAATCAGATTGAGGCATATATGAAGCATCTAAAGCTTGGTTCCCTTGCAAAAGAGTGGAAGACAATTGAATTTAAAGAAAAAGAACAATATCTACTTGAGTTGCTTGCTTTAGAGGTCAAGGAACGTGAAGCAAACAGAATCAATCGTTTAGTAAAAAGCGCGTCCTTTCCTATCATAAAAACCCTAGAGGACTTCAAATGGACAGGCCAGATGAAGATCCAGGATAATGATATTTCAAGAGAATCTTTAGAGTCATTAGATTTCCTAGAAAACAAAGAGAACCTAATTTTTATGGGTGCCGTGGGTACTGGGAAGTCCCATCTTGCCTCTGGACTTGCACTAAAAGCATGCCAGAAAGGACATAACGTCAGGTTTTATACAGCAGCAAGATTAGCTAACATTCTATATGAAAAGAATCATAAAGGACAATTTGAGCCATTTATTAAGTCTTTACAGAAGCTTGAACTTTTAGTGATTGACGAAATTGGTTTTGTACCTCTGCATACAGAAGCAGCAGAGCTATTTTATCAAGTCATCGCTGACTGTTATGAACGTCGAAGTATTATCGTTACTACAAACTTAGAATTTAGCCATTGGAATACAGTATTTATCGGCAAGAAAGTCACTGCAGCTATCATTGACAGGTTAGTACATCATTCCCACATCCTAATCTTTAGCGGTGAAAGCTACCGCTTAGCACAGTCAATGAAACGTGCAGGAAGGAATGTGGTTCAATGATACTTACTAGAAGGCATCTTAATTACATAAGGAAGCAATATGGCTTCCGCATTGATGAACTGCTGGCTAAATATTTACTTACAAGATATGAGGAAGAACCCTTCCAGTATGTAAACTCAGAACAGGGTTTATATGAACAGATACGGAAGCTGGTTTACCAATATGAACAAGGACATCTGAATATCAGTATCGATCCTCCGAAACAGCGGTTAAAGATTCGTTATGAAGCATTAAAATGTTTTTGCTATGATATTTTAGGAGAAAATACCCTTCTAAAGGACGAAAATCGCAAGTTTAAAGCTATCCTGATAAAAAATGGTCTCATGGAGGAAGATGAAGCCTTTTAGGGCACATTATTCCCATTTTCAAGTAGTCTACATAAAACTATATAAAAAGGTCTCACAAAGTTGTGCAGATGGCACTCTAAAAAGAGAGATTGGACAAGCCATCTGCTATGAAGAAAACTGTGTTGACAAGTGCACAACTTTTGGAGACCCAACGCTTAACTTTTTAATTGACAAACACAAATAATAAAAGGATGACCACGTCATCCTCTTTATTATTGGCAGATAGTTATCATTTTTCTACTGTAAAATAACCTCAAACCCTTGCATTCAAGGGGTAGGGGGTAACATATTCTTGTCGGTAGATACCCCACTCTACATTTAGTGATATTTTTCCACATTTTATGATATTATTTTGCATGAGATTGCCTATCTTTATTCTATATAGAATGTTCGTATCATACTTGTAATGCGACATAACTTTTATCTTCCAACACTATCCACATCTTTTGATGTCCCATCCATGCTACAATCATTAAGTGCTCATTACTATATGGCCTTTATAGGAGACAAAAATGAATATTTCACCTAAAGTTGTTGAGATCTTCTATGGGATCGTTGGCTTCCTGTCCGTGCATAAATTTTTACATCATCATCCTGTAAAGCTATGGTTAGAGGAGTTTCGCTCTAAAATTTCGCCCATAAAAATGTTCGCTCTTGTGTTCATTGTAAGTACCATTCTCACATAGAATGATATTACTTGGATGCCTTTGCATCGAATATTTAGTGGTGCTGGATCTTACTTGGTGGTATGCAATTATTCATTACGACAAAAATCACTAAATACAACTCTAACGTCGCATAATAAGAAGAATGCGACATAAGGTGGTCAGCAGGATCTGCTGCCCCTACAGTTTTGAAAAATGCCGTAGGGGTTGCACATTGTGCAATGTCATCAAGTTAAGGTACCAACATGTTCCATTTGATAACTTTTACTCACCTGGATATAATATTTAAAAAATAAGAGGGTGAGTGTGAACATAATGAAGAATAAACTGTTACTTGTTTTAAAAAAACGAATGAGAAGATATGCGATATGATTCTATCTACGAAGTACAAAGAGAAACCCACAGATTTTACAAGAGAACGCAAGATTGGATTTAAGGGCATATTAATATCTATTTTAATCACCCTCAAGCGCTCCTTATCTGTAGAAATTGACAACTTACTTCAAAAACTTGATGCTGAAGATATAGTAGAATACACAAAGCAGGCATACTCTCAAGCCCGTCAGAAACTTAAACCTGAAGCATTTATAGAACTGAATAATGTGCTCTTAGAAGAAGTATACAAGGATGATTTTAAAACTCGTAAAGACTATAGAGTTATCGCTGTAGACGGTTCAACCTTACAACTGCCTAATACACAGGAAATGAAAGAAAAATACGGTGTATTTATCGAAGGCAGAAGTGATTATCCTGCTGCTAGAATATGCTTAGCCTACGATGTATTAAATGAAATCATTCTAGCGGGAAAAATATTTCCTTACAATCTGTCTGAACGCAGTGCACCAGAAGAGCTAATCTCTCAAATCCACAATAGCGATATAAATGATCTATTGATTTTTGACAGAGGTTTTCCGTCAGTCAGACTAATCCTCCATCTAAACAGTCTCAAGAAAAAATATATATTCCGTGTGTGCAGTTCCTTTTTAAGAGAGGTTAACGATTTTACTAAGAGTACAGATACTGACAAAAAGATTACAATTGATATCTCAAAACGTCGGATAGCTACACATCGGATAAAAGATATTAAGGAGCCTGTAAAGTTTGATTTAAGATGTGTACGAATACCTTTAGAAACAGAGGATGAAATACTCATTACCAATCTTTGTCCAGAGGAAGCATCGTTAGAGGAGCTCAAATCTCTATACAGCCTGAGATGGGGTATAGAAACAAAATATGATTTACTAAAAAACGTATTAGAATTAGAGAACTTTACTGGAGATACAGATAGAGTTATTCAACAAGACTTTTATGCAAGCATTTATATCAGTAGTTTAGCTAGTATGATGATTGCAGATGCCCAAGAAGAATATGATATTAACCAAGGGGATACTTCTAAAAAGCATGAGTACAAAATTAATAAAAGGATGGCTGTGGCCTATCTAAAAAATGATCTGGTAAACATCATGTTACAAGATGACCCGCATAAGGCATCAAAGCTATATGAGCAGTTTATAAAGAAGCTCTCTAAGCAGATCGTGCCTATTCGGAAGAATAGGAAATTCGGGCGCCCCAAAGGACATAAGCCTAAGTATGGACGCACGAATAAGAAAACTTTATGATATGGGCTAAAATCTGCATTTTTACGTTACCATATTTATCCACGTTAAGTTGATGACATTGCACATTGTGCAGTCCCTTTAATTATTCGTCTCTTTTGGCATGTCATCCTGAACACTTGCTCCTGATTTAAAGATCCTTCACTCCGTTCTATACATGACACATAACTTTGGAAATTTATTGGAAATGTGCTTTTTAGGTAAAACGTACCTGTAAAAATTCATGTAGTAATATAGTAATATACATTTAAGCCATAATAAAAGTGGGGGTTACTAAATGTATATTAA
>CALECF010000252.1 GCA_937948705.1 uncultured Anaerosolibacter sp.
GTTTTTAGTATGAAACTCCAAAAAACTTGTATATAATATAGATATGCGCCTATACAAATGAATTAATCATCTCTGTAGTGGAGAATTCATTCTCCACGGCGATTGAAATCGCCTCTACATTTGTTAAATTCTGAAAGCGCATATCAATAGTAAGTAAATACTTTAACCCCATTAGACAGGAGTGGATGTTATGACTATAAAACTAAGAGAGCCGGTTAGTGGATTAACCCATCTAGCTGGAGCAATTTTATCCATACTGGCTTTAATACTGTTGGTTTACTACGCAGTTGTCCATGCCACCGTATGGCATATCGTAGCTTTTTCTATTTTCGGAGCCAGTATGTTTTTGCTCTATACTGCCAGTACCCTGTATCACTTATTGAATATCTCAGAAAAGGGCATCAAGATTCTTCGGAAAATTGATCACATGATGATTTATGTACTGATCGCCGGTACCTATACCCCGATTTGCTTGGTTGTGCTTAGAGGCGTATGGGGTTGGAGTCTGCTCACCAGTGTTTGGGCCATTGCGCTTTCCGGTATCATTATGAAGGCTGTATGGATGGGCGCACCCCGTTGGCTATCTACAGCGATCTATACCCTTATGGGATGGATCGTGGTGATTGCTTTTATTCCTTTGGTTCGGGCTATCCCAGTAGGAGGAATCATTTGGCTGGTGACAGGTGGCCTTCTATACAGTATGGGTGCTGTGATCTATGGTACAAAGTGGCCTAAAATTAATTCAAAGCATTTTGGCTTTCATGAAATCTTTCATCTTTTTGTGTTAGGCGGAAGCTTTTGCCACTTCTGGTTGATGTATCGATACGTTTTATATTTAGGTTAAGAATGTGAAAAGCCTGCAGCGATTTCCCGCCGCAGGCTTTCATTTTTTAATTTCCTTCTACTTTTTCTCTTCTTCTGACTTTAAATTCTGCCCCAATCCAGATCAGTAAGGGTAAAAACACCTGAAAAGGAAGGGCATAATAGGGCCATACCTTCGATGCCCACGCCACTCCCTCCATAATACTGCCATAGATGAAAAAAGCCGTAGTAATCATCAAGGCACCTACAGGCGTTACCACAAACCGATAGTCGGTAAAATTAAACAGCTTCGTAATCCCTTTAGATGCAGCCAGCAGACAAATACTTACTTTCACAAACCCACCAATTAAGAAAGTGATGGATACAATGATTTCCAGCCTTTGAAGGAATTCACCGATATTCAGTCTAAATACAGTCATGTATGCAGGAAAATATACGGCACTATAGGTGGCAGGGGTTAATACCAGTAATTCTGTGATAGAGGTAGCCCATAGAATCATCCCTCCAAGCACCAGTCCCGTAAAGTATACCTTATACGTGGAGTTTTTCCGTTTTAATACATCAAAAACCATCAAAAATATCACAGTCTCCGCAAATGGAAAGGAAAATGCACTGAAGGCACCCCTATACACCGGCCCCATGCCTTCATATAATATAGGCCTAATGCGGTTAATATCCATCTCTGGAATCAACAAAAGGATTGCCAATAACACAAGTGCACCGGCAACAGGGAGAAAAAATTCTGCCCAACGGCCTAGTACTTCAATGCCTTCCTTAATTCCCCACATGGCCAAGATGCCTATAGCAGCCATGGGAACGATCATCGGTGTACCCTCCAACCCTACAATGGCGATAAAATCCCCAAAATTCCTTAAAACCAGTACACTGAGGTGAAAGGCAAACCAGGTATAGAGTATGACAAAGAGTTTACCTAAGATTTTTCCAAATACATCTTCTACAATATCAAACAAATCCTTGGTGGGAAACAGATACAAAATTCTTGCATAGATCGCCACAGGAATCAATGCGACTACCAAAGCTAGTAAAATGGCTATCCAAAGGTCTCCTTTTGCCTCTGCTGCCGTAGGCAGTACCACAGAACTTCCACTGATGAACAAAATCAACAGCGTAATACCCTGCTTATCTGAAATCACTTCTCGATTCATGCTCAGCCCTCCTTAGTTATTTTTTAACAAAAACTTCAACCAGCTGTTGGATTGGTTTTGCGGGACTGGGGGGCTTAATATTCAGTGACAGCAGTAGACTGATGACAAAGGCTCCTAAAAATAAGGTGCCATATAGCCAAAGCTTTTTATGCTCTTCCTCCTTAACAAGGGGGAAAATCTCGTAAAACCCAATGATTAAGTATAATAGAATAACTAAGAAGGCTACCATCTTCTACTCACCTACCTGGATAGACTTACTGATAAGGGCAGTACTTGTAATTTTTGCATTTACATTTACTTCCGTATTCAAACTAGGATATAGATCATCCCAATCCTCTTTCATCTGCCTCCATCGATCGGGCATTTCCCGCTTGATGGTTTGACCAAACTTAAATACATCGGTACCATATTCCCGCTGCACCTTCCGAATTGTACCATTGATCTGTTCTTGCAGGATTCTTTCTGTGGCATTTTCTAAAAATGTGATCCCTTCTTCTGTAAAGTAATCCTTTGTAGTACTCAGCTCTGCGATTCCCATCTCTAGCTCAATATCGATCTTCATCCTCAGTTTTCCATCTTCAACAACAGACTTTACTTTTGTACGACTCTTAGATATCTCCATCGACACCTTTGTTTGCTCTTCGCCAACTTGCTCTACCATTACGAAACCCCCTTGGACTTCATCTCTTATCCAAAGCAGGTCTCGTGTTTCAATATCATCCAGCCAACCTACCAGCCTGTCCCCTTTAAAGAGAGCACTGCCGGACACCTGAGGAATTTTCCCTCCATTGTAGGATACCAAATAAATGCCAGTTGCAACGGCACCTCCGCCCTCTTCTCCAATATCATTGAGAAACTCCCATAACTCCATAGTGGGAAATCGTGCCAGATTTTCTTCCGCCCACAGTACGTCCTGTATTTGAAAGGAAAGAAGATCATAAAGTCCCTTTTCCCCCTTCAAAATTTCTTGTGCTGTTTCTTCCTCGGAAACCAGGATCCACATATCCCCTCTTACCTCTACATCTCGACCCACCCAGTCCAGTATAGGCACGAGGCCTTCCTCTGCAGCGGCTTTACTGATGATTAAAATTTTTGCATGACTCCAAAATAACTTTCTTCCACTTTTTCGAATGATATTTCGTATCCCATCAAAAATAGCGCTCCCTACACTATCAAAAATTACTGCTTCATACTGAGTTCCCTCTGGCCCCTGCTGAGGATTGACGACTTCTACGGTTAGTAGAAACTTATCATCCACTTTGTCTACCGCCATACCGGCAACGATCGCCATATCGTCTAATTCCCTATAGCTCCAGCAGCCCGTTGCTACGGCACATAGGGTCATCAGTATCATACCTGCAAGAAAGCATTTATTCTTTCCCATCATTAAAATCTATCTCCTTTCCTGCATTTTTGTATCTTCCTTACGGGCAGCATTTTTATCTCCGATTAACTTTGGCCGATAATACATGTACCACCAGGGTGCCCGTATGGCCGTATCTTTAAGATCCTGCTTGTTCAATGAGGATATATTCAGCATATAGGGAACTCCGAAGGACCGGATTGCCATCAGATGAATCATGACCCCAAAGACCCCAAACATATATCCATAGAGACCTAAAAGCCCAGCCAGGGTTAAGAGTATAAGCCTCGTTATAATTAATTCTCCCAGCATCTTGGGAACAAGAAAGCTGCTAATCGCTGTTAAGGCGGTCACGATCACCATGGGGGCACTGACCAGTTGAGCGCTCACCGCTGCCTCTCCCAAAATCAATGCCCCTACAATACTGATGGCTTGTCCGATAGGCTTCGGCAGCCTGACCCCTGCCTCTCGCAGAAGTTCAAAGGCGATCAACATTGCATAGGCTTGCACAATCGTTGGAAAAGGTACCCCTTGCTTAGATGCGGCAATACTGATCACCAAAGGGGTAGGAATCATTTCCTGATGATAGGTCGCCAATGCCACATAAATGGCAGGGACGCTGGTAGTGAAAAAAAAGGCAAGGATCCGGAGCAATCGATTAAAGCTAGCAAAAAAATAATTACCATAATAATCCTCGTTGGCCTGAAAATACTCAATAGCAATAAAGGGCAATGTCATCACAAAGGGACTACCATCACAAAGCAGGGCGATCCTCCCCTCCAACAGCTTTCCTGCTGTCACATCGGGGCGTTCTGTATCTCCGATGGTTTTCCAGGGGGATAAGGGTGAATCCTTGATCAACTCATCTATATAGCCAGAATCCACTATACCGTCAATCTTGATTTCATTTAATCGTTTAAAGACCTCTTGAACGATCTTTTCATTAGCGATGCTCTCTAAATAACTGACACAGACCTTTGTTTTCGTTCTTTCGCCAATCTCTAAAAAACGAAACTTCAGATCAGGGCTCTTGATTTTTCTTTTCAGCATAGAAATGTTAACAATCATAGATTCTGTAAAGCCTTCCCGGGGCCCTCTCACCATACTTTCTGATTGAGGCTCAGAGATAGGACGACTTTGCCATCCTTTTGTATTGGCAATCAGTGCCTCATCGATTCCTTCTGCCAGCAGCACTGTCTCGCCGTATAGGATGGCTGTAACAATTTCATCCAAAGTATTAGATTTCTTAATGTTCACTGACTGTAGTACCTTGTTGGTCAATTCATCAAGAAAGTTTTTATGGGAGATATTATCTTTTTCTGAGGCGCCCATCAGCGGCTCTAAAAGGTGTTCGCTTACTATCTCCTTCTTTACCATTCCCTCTGTAAATAAAATGACAAACTTAGAGGGATGCAGATGTTCATTGACCACTTCTCGAAAAACAATGGTATCATCATACTCAAAAATTTGTTTCAGCCTTTGGATATTTCTTTCTAAGGACCTTTCTAGGTTTTCCTGTTTTCCCTTTTCTGGGTTTATAGTGCTTTTTGATCCAGACAGTATTTCCTTTAGTATTCTAAACATCATCAGATTCCTCTTATCTTTTTTTGTATAGTCTAGTGTTTCCATTTTCTGATGTTTCATGCGCAACAGTCGGCATGGATCCCATAGAAGAAGGCCCTACCGGATCTATTCTCCGATAAGGCCTTTCTGTAATCATTAAACTGTGTTATTCAATATCGTATCTTTATTCGGAACGATGACCCCACTTTTTTTGTCGTAGGGGCAGACCTGCGTGTCTGCCCGCCGCCTCTCCGGGACGACACATAGGTCGTCCCCTACTAAAATAAATATTAGGAAAACAGCTAGTTTATGCTAAATTTCTCAATCACACTTCAAATTTACTGGGCTTTCATAATCTGTATTTCCTTTTCTTCCTTAAACTGATTGGTATAGAGATTATAATAATATCCTCTTTGTTTGATCAGCTGTCCATGATTTCCTGCTTCCACTACCTTACCCTCACGAATTACTAAAATTCGATGAGCAGATCGGGTAGTAGACAGTCTGTGAGCAATGATAAAGCTCGTTCTTCCATTCAGAACCTTTTCGATAGCCTGTTGGATCATTTGCTCTGTCTCTGTATCGATGGATGAAGTGGCTTCATCTAAAACAAATATTTTTGGATTTGCTACGATGGCTCTGGCAAAGGAAATCAGCTGTTTCTCTCCCGTAGACAGCCGATTTCCCCCTTCACCAACCTGGGTATCGTATCCTTTTTCCATCTTTATAATAAATTCATGAGCATTCACTAACTTCGCTGCCTCAATGATCTCTTCCTGGGTTGCATCGAGGCAGCCGTACTGAATATTTTCTCCAATGGTTCCACTAAATAAATGAGGTGCTTGCAGTACATAACCCAGGTTAGATTGCAACCATAACTGAGACCGCTTGCGATAGTCCACCCCATCAATCAAAATCTGTCCCTCCGTAGGTTCATAAAAACGACACAGCAAATTTACAATGGTACTTTTTCCTGATCCCGTTTCCCCTACTAATGCGATATTTTCTCCTGCCTTTACCTCTAGGTTAAAATGCTCAAGAACCTGCTCCCCTTCCTTATAGGTAAAGGTCACATTTTGAAAAGTAATATTCCCTTGAATTTCCGGCCAGTTTTCCTGCTTCGGGTGAAATAGATCTCCATAGGTTTCTACCACATGTGCTTCATCTACAATCTCCGGCTTGCTGTCAATCATAGATAACACTCTTTCTGCAGAGGCCTGTGCCGCTTGTAGTTCTGCAATAATCCGTGCCAATTCCCTTACAGGCTCAAAAAACTGAATGGTATAGGATATAAAAGCTACCAATGTGCCGTAGCTGATGGCTTCCAGCAGTACCCCTCTCCCCCCAAACCAGATTGCCAAGCCTGTTCCAACACTACCCAATGTTAATACAACCGGTAGGAAGATCGCAGAAAAGATGGCGGCTCTCACAGAAGATGTACGCATTTCTCCCGTTAAAATCTGAAAATCCTTCAGATTTTCTTCTTCTCTCACAAGGGTCTTAGAAGTTTTTGCCCCCATAATCCCCTCGTTAAAAGCACCTGTAATTCGGGAGTTGACCTTTCTGACCTGCCGATAGGAGGATAGTATCTTTCTTTGAAAATAGAGACTGATAAGAACTAAAAACGGGGCCACCACTAAGGTTATCAGTGCCAACCTCCAGTTCAGATAGAGCAGTACACCCATGATGGCTGACATCAGAGTTCCTCCCCAAACCAAGTCTACCAAACCCCAGGATATAATCTCACTAAGTCGCTGTATATCAGAGGTCATACGGGCCATGATCCAACCCACTGCCGTTTTATCATAATAGGAAAAAGAAAGCTCCTGCAGTTTTTGAAAGCCTATTTTTCGGACGTCATAACAAACACCCATTTCAATCTTTCCCGCAGTGGCAATCAGCATCCAGACATTGACGGTCTGCACACATACCAGCAGAATATATCCCAAAGCAAAAAGCTTTAGTCCCTCGGTCGTTCCAGGTATAACAAAATGATCAATGGCATATTTCGTCATCAACGGAAAAATTACATCAATGCCTCCCACCACCATCATAATCAATGCAAGGCGCATCAAATGTTTTTTATAAGGCTTAGCGTAGGCAAGCAGCTTTTTCCACAGCTGTATATCAAATGGCTTTGTAAACTCTTGTTCCTTAAACACACTCATGGCCGTCGATCCTTTCTATATTTGTTTTATATTCATGGGTTTTCGCTCATTATTTCTTCCTCTACTACGTTTTGTATCGCCCATACCCGCTGATACAAGCCCGGTTGATGCACCAGCTCATCATGGGTACCTGTTTGAATAATCTCTCCATGATTAAGTACTAAAATTGTATCAGCCTCTGAAACCGTTGTAATTCTGTGGGATATGATGAAGGTAGTTCTACCTTTATTTCTTTCCCCAAGGGCTTTTCGGATCGCCTCATCGGTTTCTGTATCTACAGCACTGAGAGAATCATCAAAAATCAGTATTGCGCTATCTTGTACCAAGCTTCTGGCAATAGCCACACGCTGTTTTTGTCCCCCTGATAGAGTAACCCCTCGCTCCCCTACAGATGTTTCATAGCCCTTTTCAAATGCCAAAATCCCTTCATGAATAGCAGCTGTACGGGCAGCAAGAAAAATCTCCCCTTCTTCAGCTCCCTGCTTTGCCAATCCAATATTTTCTTTGATAGTTTTTGAAAAGAGAAAAGGTTCTTGTAATACAATCCCCACATTTTTACGTAACCACTTCTTATCTATCTCTTTCAACGCTACCCCGTCAATAGTAATGGAACCCCTCTGATAATCATATAATCTCAACAGTAGATGAACTAAGGAGGATTTTCCTGAACCAGTAGCACCTAAAATAGCTACCGTTTTCCCTTTTTGTACATGAAAAGATATATTCTTTAATACAGGGCTTTCCCCATCATAGGAGAAGTATACATTTTCAAAAACGATATTACCCTCAATTTTTGGTTTCTTTCCATCAGGCTGCATGTCTTCAAGAGGCTGATGAAAGATTTCTTCAATTCTGCCTACGGAGACCATTGTTTTACCCATATCCGTCAAGATCCTACCCATTTGCCGTATGGGCCATAAAAGCATGGCTTCATAGGTAATAAATACCACAAGGGTTCCAAGGGTAATACGGCCGGCTGCTGCCCAATACGCTCCGATAACTACAACGGCTCCGATCTGCAGCATAGTCAGAAAATCCGATAAGGACCAATATCCAGCCAACAGACGTATTAAGTCATAGGTTAAATCTCTATATTCTGCATTGCTCTTCTCAAATTTTTCTGCCTCGAAGGCTTGTCGACCAAAGGCTCTAACCACTCGGATTCCCGTAAGATTTTCCTGTAGAACAGTAGAAAGCTTTCCCTCTGCCTCATCGGATAATTGAAATGCCTTTTGCACCTTCATAAAGAAAATCAATGCGGATACAAAAATGATTGGAACCACAATCATGGAAACTAAAGTAAGGGCTACATCTAGTGAAAGCATAATGAACAGGGCAAAGCTCAGCATAAACACCGTACGTCCCACTTCTACCAGTTGAACGGCTAAAAATCTACGGATGGTTTCTACATCGGAGGTACAGCGCTGAATCAGGTCTCCTGTTTCTGCCTTTACATGGTAGTCATAAGGCAGATGCTGTAAATGATTAAACAATGCCTCCCGAAGGTTTTGTGCAATGGCTTCCGATGCTTGTGCCGACCACTTTCCCTTTGCATATAAGAAAAATCCATTGATGATATTTAATAGCACTAAAATTAGTGCAGCGATCCAAAGATTATACCTCAATAGGCTTCTACCACCCATTTTTTGAATAAAAGCCTGTACCAAGTGAGGCACTTGCATTGCCTCTTCACCAATAATGGAATCGATAGTAATCCGTATCACCAGTGGATTGATCAAAGTAAAAATCGTGGAAATCCCGATACTTAAGATGGCACCAATATACAGCACCTTATTGCCCTTCATGTACTTCCAAAGTAGTTTTAGTTTCTGCCACATGTCTCCACTTCCCTTATGCAAAAATTCTATTTGTCTTCTACGCTACTTACCAAAAAAGCCACAGGTACAATACCCATGGCGCCCTAGAATATACTATTCACATCGCTTATATAATCTTTTCTCCGCCATATCTTTCTCCACCACCATCAGGCAGGATACCATATCGTTCTGTCCATAAGGTTTTATATTTGAGGGCTTGGGCGTGAATGGTATCCATATTTTCTACTGTTTTAACCACTTTACCAGGCATCCCTACTACCATCGAGTTTGGAGGAATGATCTGGTTTTCTTTGACCAATGCACCGGCAGCAATGATGCTTCCCCGACCTACCACGGCACCATTCAATACAATCGCCCCCATACCAATAAGGCAGTGATCCTCTATGGTACAGCCGTGTAGTATTGCATTGTGCCCGACGGTTACAAAATCTCCTACGATCGTCGCGTGATCATCGGCTACATGTACCACACTGTTATCTTGAATATTAGTATATCGACCGATTTCTATTCGATTCACATCACCTCTGACCACAGTGTTGTACCACAGACTGCTAAATTCTTTCATAGTAACATCACCGATTACCTTTGCCCCATCGGCTCTATAGGTCTTGCTATCTAGTTTAGGTTGAATCCCTTCAAATTCTTTTATCATATGTTTTACAATCTCCTTTCAAACTATCTTTTTTATTTATATATTCTCTTTATCCATCCATTTCAATCCATGCTCTCCTAAAAACATCCTTTAGAATGAAAAAATAACCGCTATGCATCGGTTTCCCCCTATTCATCAAGTACTATTTATATAATAACATATATCCTTGGTGATACGATCTTCTCATAGAAAAAGGCTGCCCTCTTAGACAACCTTTTTCCCATTTAGATTCTTATTCATAAAAGGTTACCCTATTTTCTAGCAAGTGTCCTTTTTCATAGGTTATTTTTCCTGAGAAGAACTTCTTTTGTTCCATCCACTGGAGAAACAATCGATCTCCCTCCCACAAATTGAGATTCCATAGTTCCTTTTTATCTACCCATTTTAGAATACCTTCTGACGATTCAGCGATTTCTCCAGTAAAATCCTTTGCAGTAAATAGGAAAACATACCAATCCTCTTCATCCTTAAACTTAGGAAAGGTTAGAATCCCCTTTAGAATGGGGGCCCTGATTGTTAAGCCGCTTTCTTCATGCACTTCTCGTATAATGCATTCTTCTGGCGTTTCCCCTGCTTCCATCTTTCCTCCCAGCCCAATCCATTTTCCATGATGTACATCATTTTCTTTCTTGATTCTATGAAGCATTAAGTATTGATCTTCGTGCTCAATATAACAGATGGTTGAAAGCTTCATATATTTTACCTCCATCTAATTCACGATCGTAATTTCGATTCTTCGGTTGTTGGCTCTCCCCTGGGGTGTATGATTCGTATCGATAGGATTGTGTTCTCCAAAACCACTAACGGACACTCGTTCTTTATGAATCTCTTTTTTTTCCGTAAAAAATTTAACCACATTTATGGATCTGGCAACAGATAGCTCCCAATTGGAGGGAAACTCTGGCGTATTGATTGGAACGTTATCTGTATAACCCTCAACGATAATGCTGTTGTTGATTGTTTTCAGCTTGTCCCCTACCTTGTGAAGAATCATATAACCTTCCTCAGAGAGCGCCGCTTTTCCACTATCAAATAGAATGTTGTCCTTGAAGCGAATCAATAGACCTCTTTCGTTTTCCAGTATATCTACTGCATCCATCAAATTTTTTTCTCTTAGAAAACTGATGAAATCTTCCTTCGAAGTTTTCAAATCCTCTTTTAGATCCTGTAATCCAAAAAGCTGAGCTGCTAAAGATTCCTTTTCACTTTTTAGTTTTATATTCTCCGTGTGCAGCTGCTCTACCTCCGCTGTTAGGGAGTTCCGAACCTGATAGAGGGATGAAAGCTCCTTTGTTGAAAAGGTGAAAAAAATGATAAAAAAACACAAAATAATCGTGATCATATCGCTATAGGTAATCAGCCAAGTACTAGAAAACTCTATTTCATGTTTTTTGTCCTCAGGATTCCAACTCATAGGTAGTCAAATTCCTTTCTTCCATTCTATTTCTCGGATATTCCAACCGCTGACTCTCTTTTAGCATCACGTTCATTTTATCAAACACATTTCTTGGGGAATCATTCTGCGCAATCAGTAGTATTCCTTCCATTATCATGGCGTACCGCAGCATATTTCTGTCAATATATTCTTTTAATCTGCCCATCAGGGGTACAGCCACAAAGTTAGCGATCAGACCGCCATACAGGGTACTCACCAATGCATAGGCCATATTGTTCATAATCATATCCGTTTTATCCATATTCGAAAGTAATCCAATCATTCCGATCAAGGTTCCAATCAGTCCAAAGGAAGGTGCTATATGTGAAATCATCTTAAGTACATTATAGGGTCGATATAAATTCGCTCTTCTGGATTCCATGTCTTTTTCTAAAATATCTCGCATAACCTCAGGCTTTTTATAATCATTCAACAGAACCATGGCATCTCTTAAGAAGGTTTGTGTTTCCATTTCGATTTCTGACTGAATCGATAAAACGCCCTCTCGTTTCACCTTTGCACTTAGCTGGTGAAGTTTGTGAATATCTCCTGCATAATCTATTTTATCGATAAAGCTGGCACGTACCATTTTTGCAGTAACAATTAAGGTATCAAAAGAGAAGCTGACAATCACCGATAAAATGATTCCTGCAAAAATAATTTCTAGGGCTGTAATATTGAAAAATGCTTTAAAAGATATACTCCCTAGCAAAGAGTGTGCAATCAATAGTACTAAAATACCGATTACTGTAATCTTTATATATTGGTCCTTGCCTTCAATTTTCATGAACTTCCTCCTAATCATGTTTATGCTAATAATGATTGTATCATATTTTTGAGTACATTGTCGCAAAAGGAAAAAAACGGTACTATAGGATTATTTGCTATGTCTTCATTATTGTTACTACAACTTTCTAAAAGATAACTTTTTTACTAATAAATTTATAGACAATAACAAAATCTAGCTTTAGAGCAGCTGGGCTTCAACGGTTGATTCATTCTTTATAGATTTCTCATTCTTAATGCTTAGGTCCTTCCCCCTAGGGGTATCTACTATAGAGAGAAAATCGTAGAAAGGATGTTATTTATGGCAAAACTATTTATGGAATATACCCTAAAGGATTTAAAGCTAAAAAACAGAATTGTTATGGCCCCTATGTGCCAGTATAGTACTGATGATAGTGGTCAAGTGCAGGATTGGCATTTCGTGCACTATACTACGCGGGCCATAGGAGGCGTTGGTTTGATCATCCTAGAGGCCACAGCCGTTGAACCAAGGGGACGCATTACAGCTCAGGATCTTGGGATCTGGGATAATCAACATATAGCCGGACTATCTAAGGTTGTAGATGCGGCTCATAATCATGGCTCAAAAATCGGCATTCAACTTGGCCACGCAGGAAGAAAATGTATTTCTACCAAGGATGTCCTTGTTGGACCAAGTCCTATTCCTTTCAACAGTGATTCACGTACGCCGGTTGAATTGTCCATAAAAGAAATCCACAAAATTATCAATGCCTTTGGTAATGCTGCACAGAGGGCTTTGGAGGCAGGCTTTGACTTGATTGAAATTCACGGTGCACACGGCTATCTCATTAGTGAGTTTTTATCTCCCCTGTCGAATCACCGTACCGATGCCTACGGCGGTTCTCCTGAGAATAGGGTTCGATTTCTCCGTGAAATCATTCAAAAAATTAGAACAGTATGGCCTTCTAACAAACCCCTGGCAGTCCGTGTATCTGCCGAAGACTATGATCCCACAGGGATTCATCCTGAGGAAATGGCCATACTCATCAATCTCTCTCAGAAAGATGGCATTGATTTGATCAATGTAAGCTCCGGAGCAGTGATTCCAGCTCAGATTAATGTGTATCCCGGATATCAGGTAGCTTACTCAGAAGTAATACGCAAACAATGCCAAATTCCTACTATCGCTGGCGGCCTAATCACTTCACCTCTTATGGCCGAAGAAATCCTTCAAAATAATCGGGCTGATTTAGTTTACTTAGGCAGAGAACTCCTTCGAAATCCATACTGGCCTCTAGAGGCTGCCAAAGCATTAGATACAGATATTTCATGGCCAAAGCAGTATGAACGTAGTAAATAATTATTAAAAGGATTTGCTATTCATGCAAATCCTTTTTTGATGACTTTTTTCCCTAAATCCGTTACAATAATCTTAAGACATAATTGCAGCGGAGGGTTGACACTTATGGATGTAAAAATTATCTATCTTTGTTTCTTTGGTTTTCTTGCCCAGTTCGTGGATTCTATTGCTGGTGGAGGCGGTTTGATCAGTATTCCTGCCCTTTTTGCCTTTGGTGTTCCACCCCATTTTGCTTTGGGGACCAATAAGTTTGGTGCCATGTTTGGAACGGTTTCTAGTTCTATTGGCTTTATTCGATCAAAGAATATTCACAAGGAACTTTTAATGTACATGGTTCCCTGTACCATTTTAGGCGCCATTTTGGGTGTGAATACAGTACTAATGATTGATCAAAAAATCTTAAACACCATTGTTCTTGTACTACTATTGATTGTCTGCGGATACACAGTTTTAAAAAAGGATATCGGCAGTGCCGATAATTTTACGGGAATGTCAACAAAAAATATAGTGATCGGATGTTTTATTGCCCTTGTTCTCGGTTTCTATGACGGCTTCTTTGGACCTGGGGCTGGCTCGTTTTTGATCTTTTCTTTTATTACGCTTCTTGGCTTTAATTTTTTACAGAGCTGTGGAAACAGTAAAATACTAAATGCTTGCAGTGGCGTTACCTCCTTTATCATATTTGCCCTTCACGGAAAGGTTATTTATAGTATTGGAATTCCCCTGGCCATCTCAATGATTCTAGGGGCCTTGGTAGGTACGCGGGTGGCCATCAACAGCGGAGCCAAGCTGATCAAACCTATTTTTATCCTGATCTCTATTTCCTTTATTATCAAGCTTTCCTTTAATTTGTAAATCGGGTAGGAGGTAGATAATTAATTTATCTACCGACCTCCCACACCACCGTACGTACCGTTCGGTATACGGCGGTTCAACAGGAATTAACGTACTTGCTTATACCTTTTATGAATACTTGTGTATCCTATGGATTCAAGATAGGTATTTGTAAGGGTTGTACTTAGTATAGGGCTACCTGCGATTCTCCAGTAGCCTTTTCTTGTATTCGCTTGTTCCCATGCCTTCTGGT
>CALECF010000253.1 GCA_937948705.1 uncultured Anaerosolibacter sp.
GAAACAGTACCGGAACCATGTGATACGATTAGGAGAAAAATACCATTCTGCGAAAAGGATGAAAATCTGCTTAATAAATCAGTGAATTTACCGAGAAAGTGGTCAGAACTATCCTATGCAGGAGAACACAGAGTACCGCAAGGACTAGATCCAAGCGCTGGCTCCTGGAATTTATACTTTTTAAAAAGAAATGAAAATGGAAATTTTACTACACTTGAAGGAAATCCAGTTAGTTTTGAGATACAAAACCCTGACAACTTTGATTTTGAGCGGTTATTGGCAGATTTGAAAAAAACGCTTACGCATCTTACTCCAAAACAAAAGTTAATCGCAGAATATTGGGGTGATGGACCCGCAACAAAACAATGGACACCTATCATTGATCGCTTAATAGACACATACAATTTTAGCCCCGTTCGTGCAGCCCGTGTTCTTGCAGCAGTTCAAGCAGGTATCCATGACGCATTCGTGATTACCTGGTATTTTAAGTATCTTTGGGATGTTCCACGTCCTAATCAGCTAGATCAGAACCTTGTTACAACTATATGCACACCGAAGTTCCCTAGCTACCCATCGGGGCATTCTGTTATATCAGGGACTGCAGAGACGATCTTATCCTATTTCTTTCCACCAGAGGTTAAAAGATTAAAAGCGTTGGCTGAAGAGAACTCGCTCTCTCGCATCTATGGCGGCGTCCATTTTACCGTCGATGGAAGTGAGGGTTTACGGCTTGGTGAACAGATTGGTAGGATTGTTGTAGATGCGTTAAAAAGACAGCGTGATATGAACCAAAGTGCAATTGATATACCGATTATTGAGAATAAGCATGCAGACTTACCACCACCACCCTATGAACAAATCATTGTGTATCCCCCAAGATACAATGCCTGTGATTTGCCCATCTTACCACAATAGTAAAGTAAGAAAAGGGAAGCTTCGAATACTTTCAAAAATTATAATGGGTGTCTTTTCAGACACCCATTATAATTTTAACAAAGGGATATATCGTTTATTTTATTAATGTAAGAATAAAGTATTTCTTTCCGCTTATATTGTCTACGTTGTCCTATTCAATGCTTTTATAACACCATTTACAATCGCTTCAGCATTCAATCCAAACTTATCTTGTAAATAATCAGCAGTACCTACTTCTCCAAAATGATCTTGGATAGCAATTCTTATTAGAGGTGCTTCGATAGGATTCTCCGCTAGTACTTCTGCTATTGCTGATCCTAAGCCTCCTATTATACTATGGTTTTCAGCTGCAACAATAACTTTTTTGCCTTTTGAAACGATCTTCACAAGCTCCTCATCTAGGGGTTTTATTGTAAACATATCCACTACTGCTGTAGAAATTCCATGACTTTTCAATACTTCTCTCGCTTTAATTGCTTCTGAGATCATTTCCCCAATGGCAAATATGGCTATATCTGATCCTTCATAGATTACATTTCCCTTCCCGATTTCGAATACTGAAGAATCACTATATATATCAGGAACTGCCTTCCGTGCGCACCGAAAATAGTACATACCGTATTGATCTACCGTGTTATTTAAAATCCATTTAAATTGAACTGCATCAGCTGGGGCCAGTACTGTCAATTTTGGAACCACTCTCGTTAAAGCCAAATCTTCTACTGAAGTGTGGGTGCCCCCGTTGTGTAAAGCCCAGAACCCAGGATCAGAACCAAATATTCTTATATTGGCTTGCTGATAGCCTCCTGATAAATAAAGTTGGTCAAAAACACGACGGGTAGCAAAAGGTGCAAAGGTATGAACAAATGGTATCTTCCCCGTTAATGACATGCCACAACTTGCCCCAATCATATTGGCTTCACTTATTCCCATATTCATGCAACGATCAGGATATGTTTTAAATAGCTTCATGGTTCCAGAAGCACTCACTAAGTCTGCATCACATACCACTACATTCATATTGCTTTTCATTATTTCCATTAATGTTTCTTGGTAGACTTCTCTAAGCTCTTTTGAATATTGCTTTTCAGCTAAACTAAACATCCTACTCGATCCTCGCTTTCTAACTCCTCTTTCAGCTTTTCTATGGCCAAATCAAGCTGCAGTTCATTTTCACCAGAAAACCGAATATGATGATTATCTTTAAGGTCTTCGAAATATTTAATGCCTTGCCCCTTAATGGTATCAAGAATAATGCAGCAAGCTTTGTCCTTCACTTCCAACATTTCAAGAACAGCGCTTTTTATCTCCGATTCATCATTCCCACGTATCCGCCTAACTGTAAATCCAAAAGCTTCTAATTTCTCCTTCATGTCAAACAAATTGATAATATCCTTTGTTGGTCCGTCCAGTTGTTTATGATTTTCATCAATAAAAATGATTAAATTTGATAATTTATGATGTGCTGCAAATTGAAAAGCCTCCCAAACCTGGCCTTCATTGCATTCCCCATCTCCCACAACGGTATATACTCTGTTAGGTTTTTGGCTAATCTGAAAAGATTTAGCTACACCCACAGCCAATGAAATACCTTGCCCCAGTGAACCTGTAGTTACATCGACCCCTGGAGTCTTTATTCGATCGGGATGAGAAGGAAGCCGTGTGCCATTGTCGTTTAAGGTATTTAACATTTCTATCGGAAAATATCCTTTAACTGCCAATGTAGCATACAAAGCCGGTCCTGCATGACCCTTAGATAGAATAAACCAGTCTCTTTTTTCCCAGCTTGGATTTTGGGGATTTATTTTCATCACATCGCCGTACAAGACCGACAATGTCTCTATGATTGACAAAGAACCTCCTAAATGTCCAAATCCCCGATTCTTTAGCATCTTACAAACTTCTAAACGGATTTTTGTAGATAGTTTTTTCAAGTCACTCATATTTGATCAATCCTCCAATCAAAAAGTGTTACTGATTAGATAACACCTTTTTCCTTTAAAAATCCACTTAGCTTTTCTTCAAGCTCGGGCAACGAAATAATATTCGTTAGGGTGATGCAAGGGCCAAATTTGGAAAGAATTTCATACATATCCTTTCCACATACAAATAAATCAGCGCTTCCCTTATATACATCAGTGGCCGCACTATGTTCTACTTCAATATCCTTGATACCTAATTTATTAAGAACCTTTTTCACGTTCATTTCTACAAGGAATGACGATCCTAGACCGCTTCCACATGCACACAATATTTTTTTTATCGCCATGTTTTCCCTCCTAATTTTGTTTTTTAGATTTTATAATTCAGGTACTGGTTTTGAATAAAAATAAAAAAGTCTTCTCTGAAGATTATATAAAGAAGACTTTTATAAAACACATGACGGAAATTATGAACGTATCCACAGATTTTAGAGGTTCATAATTTCCTATGTGTTATAAAAGGAAAGGGTGTTTTAAACACCCTTTTTTGCTACTGCCTTATTTCCCTTGGCCGGAGAAACAATATTGTAGATAATTGGAATTAAAGGCAATGCAATGCATATGGCCAATAATCCATATCCTTGTATCGCTCTAGCAATATTTCCTAAGATGATTCCTACTGCAGTAAAGTCAGCATCTGAAAACGTTGTATTAGCGAATCCAAGAGAACCGAGGACTGGCATCAAAAATGCCGGAAGGAAGGTGATCAAAAGCCCGTGACCAAAAGCCCCAATAATTGCTCCTCTTCGTCCTCCAGTGGCATTTCCAAAAACACCTGCTGTTGCACCGCAGAAGAAATGAGGAATGACTCCTGGAAGGATTAAAGCTAAAGAACCACCCAATAATATTAGAATACTAAGTCCAACTAGACCGCCAGCAAAAGATACTAGGAAACCTAACAAAACTGCATTTTGGGCAAATGGGAAAACAATGGGGCAGTCCAACGCTGGTTTTGCATCTGGAACAATTTTTTCAGAAATACCTTTAAACGCTGGTACAATTTCAGCAATCAATAAACGTACTCCTGCTAATACGATATATACGCCGCCAGCAAATGTTAATGATTGAATAATTGAGAATAAAAACCAGTTATTTCCCCCAATCATTGCTGGATCAAAATCCGCATGTATAGTAGCTAAAAACGTAACGATTAAGAAAAATAGAAACATTGTCAATGCAATGGCAACAGATGTATCTCTCATAAAAGATAATCGTTTTGGGAATTTTATTTCTTCTGTAGATTTTGATTTATTCCCAAGCTTACTACCCAGCCATGCTGAAAAAACATAACCTAAAGTTCCAAAATGTGCAAATGCAATCGAATCATCTCCAGTAATCTTTTCCATTGTCTTTTGAGCAATGGCTGGAAAAAACACCATGGTAAATCCTAAAACAGATGATCCAGCTAGTATTAACTGCCATCCATTCAGTCCTCCCACAGTTAGTACTACTGCAATTAAAGCTGCCATATACAACGTATGATGGCCTGTTAGGAAAATATACTTCAGTCTAGAAAAACGAGCAATGATAATATTTGCAAACATACCAAAAGCCATAATTAATGCAGTAGAAGAAGCGTAATCATTTAAAGCCAAAGATACGATTGCCTCATTGTTCGGTACAACGCCTTGAACACCAAAAGCAAAATTAAATAGCTCACCAAAGTAATTCAAAGCTCCAACCAATATTCCCGCCCCTGAACCGATAACAATAAATCCAAGAATCGTCTTAATCGTTCCTTTGATAACATCTTCAATAGGTTTGCCTTGAGATATTAATCCAATAAGTGCTATAGCTCCGACTAACAAAGCTGGTGTTGAAAGAATTTGTTGCGTAAAATTTAAAATACCTCCCATAAAACAATCTACCCCCTTTTTTTATTTTCTGAGCGCTACAAAGTTGCTACCCAGTTAGATCAGGTCTGGAAGAGATGATAGATCTCTTCTTCATTCTTTGCGCTGATTATTTTACTGACATGATCATCATTTTCTAATAACTCTGATAAACTTCGAAGTGCTTCTAGATGTGATTTACTGTCAGTTGCAGCTAGTGTAATAATCAGGCGAACATCATACCCCTCATCAGAAAATTTAATGGGCTGACGAAGCACTAGAATTCCGATCTGTTTTTCCAGAACGCCTTGCTCAGGTCTGGCATGAGGCATAGCTATGTTTGGAGCAAGCACATAGTATGGTCCGTATTCCATTGTATTATCTATAATCCCTTGTATATATCGCTCCTCTACATAAGCATTTGTAACCAGTGGGCGTACTGCTTTTTCTATTGCATCACGCCAATCCTTCACGCTGTCTACAATAACTATATTCTCGAGAGAAATTAAATCGTGCACGCTTAGTCCTCCGTTTCATTGATTTTCTTAGTCTTAGAAGGACGTTCTATTACTTTCATTTTAAGTAAAAGGCCCTTCATTGTGAAGAACAATGTTTACACTATAAAATGTGCAAAAAAATACTATCGCTCTTTTTGTCGAATATCCGAAAACCCTATTCTAATGATGCTCTGCCCATGTCAAATATAGTCTCTTTAATCTTCACAGGGGATTATTACGCCTTGCTTGATATGATCTTTTAAAAACCCTAAAGCCTTATTGGCATTTCTTACTTCCAGCAATTGATTAATGTTTTCTTCATCAACAAACAACTCCATCATATCCCTCATGATACCTAAATGACTGCTTTTATCTATAGGTGCCAAGATAAAGATAATGTATACTGGTATGTGAAAAAATGATACGGGTTCTTCCAAGCATAGCAAAGATAATCCTAGAGAATTTACGCCATCTTGAGGCAATGCATGACCTAATGCTAACTTTGGAGCAATCACGATATAGGGTCCATATTTCTCAACGTTAGAGATCATGGCTTCAATATATTGTGGTTCGATTACTTCCTCAACCAGCAAGGGCTTAGATGCTTCTCTTATGGCTTCTTTCCAATCCTGTACTGATTGCTTGTATTGAATGTGGCTAGCTACGATAACATCCATCAACCGAATAGAGGAAGTTGATTTGGAAGCTTGCATTGGAGTATTCTGGAAGGCCTTATACAAGTCATTTTTTAGTTTGTCATGGTTTTGAGGATGAACATATTCTCTTACGATCCTAAAAACCTTTTCTAAAGTAATATTGTTGTTAACATTCCGCGACATCTTATGTACAATTTTTGAAAGGATCCGGACACGGTCTTCTTCTGATATAACAGGGTTTACTCTTATCACAGGAATCGGACAATCCATATCCACTGTGGTAATAATAAAATCACTCCTATCATAATAATTTTCCACTTCCTTAACCGGTACCATTGCAGTTATTTCTATGTCAGGATGTAAGCTCTCTACCTCTCCTCTGAGCATATTTGCAGTAGATATTCCGTTGGGACAGACGATTAGAATCCTGCATCTTGCATTCCCATAATTTTTTTTACTAAGAAATCCTCCAAAATGCATGGTGATGTAAGCAATTTCACTATCAGGGATGGGCGTTCCTAAACTATATCTTAAGTTCTTACATGCTTTACGTGTAATATCAAATAAATCTGGATAGCTGGACTGAATTTCACTCACTAGCGGATTTCCAATTTGTATCCCATAGCGATACCTGTATATAGACATATTTAAATGATGTGCCAATAAATTGATCAGCTGATTTCCGTCCTCAAATACAATACAAGCCAATCTTTCAAAATCGAGAACCAGCTTTTTTGCTAAATTGATGGTATCTATGGATTGATGCTTAATCGTGGGCACCTGAACCCTTGATCCAAGTAAATGCATTGCAATGTATACCTTCTCTGATAGGGGCAGCTCATTTAAAAATCGGGTAACACATTGGAATTCTTCAGTAGATACCACTTCATCTACGCCAACTTCTTCAAAAACAATATTATCTTTTCTTATTAATATGACATGAATTAACGCAGCCAAGGATAATAACATTCCGGTTACATATGTAGTATTTAATTTTGTTTCGATAATCCTTAGCTTTTTGAGATATTCTTTTACAATCGTCTCATCGTAAAATGGCAGTTCATTGATACTAGAGATTTGTTTATTGACGATTAGATCAATCAAAGGCTGAAAATAGTATAAAAATAAAGCTCTCTGTTTGATAAGATGCCCTTCAACTTTATAACCCACATGGGGTTCAAAATTCAACTGTAATCCATATCGTTCCATTTTCTGGCGAACATCCTTCAAATCATTAAAAGCAGTATTACGGCTTATATCACAGATCAGGCATAATTGCTCAATAAACAAGGGCTTAGCTGAACCCAATAATGAGCATATCATCAAACGGGTTCTCTCTCTCGGTGATAATGTGTAATAGGATGATGGGCTTACATTATTTATCAATCCCCTAATTTTCTGACGTGTTATCGATGTGAGATAAATTCCTTTATTCCTTTCAACTTGGATTTCTGTTATACGCTGCATATTTAACCAATCATTGATCTTATTTAGATCGTAATAGACACTTCGCTTGGATATATTTAATATTTTTCCAATTTCTTGAATGGAAATATAATCTTCACGGCTTATTAATAATTCTAAAATCGTTTTACATCTCGTATCTAATTGCCATTGAATCATCGTTATCCCCCCCGTTTCATTTTATCAAAAACCAAAATTAAACTATAGCGTAATCTTTGTAAGTCAATTGTGCAAACCTTATACTGAGTATACTTTTATAAGAAATAGGACAGAAATAAGCAAAAGCACCTATCTTTTCGATAAATGCCTTTGCCTATTTGTTCTATAAAATTGATTGATATAATTTTTCTTGTGGTTAACGGAAAAGCACTATAATCGATGTTCGATTCCATAAAATCAGAAAGAATCAGAAGCAAACCAATATATGGACATGCTATAATATATTATTACATTTAAAATAGGGATTTCAGAAAGGATCGCTCTCATGGATAAAAAAGTAGGTTTTATCGGTTGTGGCAATATGGCAATGACAATGATCAGAGGAATAGTAAAATCAGGACTTATCATACCAGACAATATTTACGCATCAAATCCTTCAATGTCAAGTCTTAAGGAAATTACAAACTCACATGCCATCAACATTACACAGGATAATCAAATTGTAGCAGAAAAATGTGATATTGTTTTTCTATCGGTGCAACCCCATCTATATTCAGCTGTTATTGCGGAAATTAAAGAAGTAGTGAAAACAGATGTAATTATCGTCCTAATTGCTGCTGGTCAGACCTTAGCACAGAATCTAGAACGATTTGGACGAAACATTAAAATGGTTAAAGCAATGCCAAATACACCTTCTCTGGTAGGAGAAGGCATGACCGCGGTCAGCATAAACCATTTTATCACGCAACAAGAAAGTCAAGAGATCAGAGCACTTTTAGAGAGCTTTGGCAGGGTTGAGTTCATCCAAGAGGATTTAATGGATGCTGCCAGTGCGGTGGGTGGTTCCTCCCCTGCCTTTGTGTATCTGTTCATCGAAGCCCTGGCAGACAGCGGGGTGATGCATGGAATGTCAAGAAAGCAGGCATATACTTTTGCAGCCCAATCCGTATTAGGAGCAGCGAAAATGGTTCTTGAAACA
>CALECF010000254.1 GCA_937948705.1 uncultured Anaerosolibacter sp.
TCATAAATAATGTGTTTTATACTTCTGTGGGTGAAATCCGTAAAGCTGTAAAGGATTTTATTAATTCAATTAATCAGACTCGTGAGCAAATCATAGACCGGTTATGTGTAAGAATGTAAAATCTTAATCGTAACTTATATAGTATAGAAGAGGGTTGAGATATAATACATTTATACCTGAACAAAATGTTAGCCATTAGAGAATAAATTATCCTCCCTTATATTGTTAAAAAGTCCATATCACACACGAAAAAAAGTTAAATATTTAACATAATTTCTTCTGCTATTATTCTCTAAAATAAGTACCTTTGTCTAGGATGATAGGCAAGTACTTTACCTAGTTCATCTTTGTCTAAATAAAAAAAATTGATTCTGATTTTCAAAATCTACTCAAAAAAAGAGAGGGTATCCTCTCTTCAAAACACTGAAGTTGGCAGCCACTTTTCCATATGGGAAGTAAATTGTCCCTCTTCGATATTGCATTCACTTAACCCACTAAATACAAAGTTAATAATATATGTGTATTTATTAATCTCTTCCTGGCCCTCTTTAATCCGCTCATTGAGAAACGATATCTGATTTTTTGCGTCTTCCCTTTCAAACCTTTTATAGAACTCAATGTCCTCCTTATACTTCTCTAAGATCTGTTTTTTTAGCTCCACAACGGTTAGCAAGCCCCCCGTCGTGCCTGTCATATATGTATAAAATTTTTGTAGCTGCTTTTCATTTAAAAACACGGTTACCCTCCTCATATCTATTGCTTACCTACAACAACCTGTATCATTTAGCTGACTTCTCGATGTTTACCCAATAAACAATCTCGAAACATCAAAAGATACTGCCTTCTTTCCATGGGATTGTCCCATCGATGTATATGTCTTAATTCCTTGTCCAGTGCCGATAGGGTCATTTTAAGAGTATCTCGACTAACCCTTCCCTGACATTCGTATTCTATTTGTGCCAACGCCAATACTTTCAGAGGAAACATTTTATCTAATAAAATTTGCGTCTTTAGTTCATACAAAGCATCCTTTAGACTACCGTACTTTGCGTGCAGCTCCGTAAAGCGGTCAGTTACCTCTTGAGCTGTGGCATTATCCATAATTCGATATCCCCATGCTCCAGTCACTGATACTTCTCCCCTTTTTTATTTTGGACTATTACCAAAATCAGGGGATTTTATACATAAAAGTTGTTTTAGAAGATCCATGGATTGGTCCATTGAAATACACTATCCTATAGGAATAGCCGACCTACAAAACAAAAGAGAAGCAAGGAGGTGTATCTCCTTGCTTCCCTTCTATATTTTCTATTTCCTAGCGCTTCACAAAGGCAATTCCCTTGTTGATTGCGCTTATATTTGTTTCCAATAGTTCTGGCTTCTTCTTTGTTAATTTGTTCATGGCTTTCTCTATTTTAGCTTCATCAACCAACTTCATGCTTGGCAATAAAGCTCCTAGACAAACCATATTCGCAATACTTGTATTGCCCAATTCATTGGCGATATCCGTAGCAGGAATTTCAATGATTGTGATATCATCTCTCACAACATCTAATTTCGCTAGGGATGAGTTTACAACCAATACGCCACCTGGCTTTACCCGAGAAGCAAATTTATCATATGCCGGTTTGTTCAACACGATAGCTGCATCTGCTTGGGCAAACACAGGGGAGTTTATTTCTTCATCCGATAAGATTACGGAACAGTTGGCAGTACCGCCACGCATTTCCGGTCCATAAGATGGAATCCAACAAAGGTCTAGATCAGCACCCATTCCTGCATAGGCCAAAACCTTGCCTAAAAACATCACGCCCTGACCACCAAATCCTGCAAGTATTACTCTATCCATCATAAGCTCTTTACCTCCTCTGACACCTTTAATTCACCCATTTGATAAACAGGCATCATATTCTCCCGTAACCACTTTAGGCTATCTGAAGGTGACAATCCCCAGTTCGTTGGGCAAGTTGACAAGACACTGACAAAGGCAAACCCTAATCCTGCCTGTTGTACCTGGAAGGCTTTCTTAATGGCTTTTTTCGCCTGGTTTATATTCTTTGGTGAATCTACAGAAACAGAAGCCACGTATACTGCTCCCTCAAGATTGGAAATCAACTGAGGTAAATCTATAGGGAAACCCTTTGTAGCAATATCTCTTCCATAAGGACTCGTAGATGTCTTCATTCCTTCCAAGGTCGTGGGTGCCATCTGGCCTCCCGTCATACCAAAAATCGCATTGTTCACCATAATGGAAGTGATTTTTTCACCCCTTGCTGCGGAGTGAATAGCATGCTGCGTACCAATAGCGGCAATATCTCCATCCCCTTGGTAAGTAAAGACAATTTTATCTGGTAATGCTCTCTTTACACCTGTTCCTACGGCTTGGGCTCTACCATGGGCAGCCCCTACGAAGTCACAGCTAAAGAAATCCTGGCAAAATCCTGCACATCCTACAGGGGAAATTCCGATTGTATCTTCAATAATATCTAATTCTTCCAGCACCTCAGCAATTAGTCTCATGATAATTCCATGGGTACAACCTGGACAGAATGAGAAAGGAACATCTGTCAATCCTTTACTTCTACCGAATATTTTTTCCATGGTCTATACCTCCTCTACTGCTGATAAGTTGAATTTATTCTCAACATACTCTAAGATCTCGTCTTCCGTTGGCAACATACCACCCTGTCTTCTGAAAAGGTGTACAGGTACCTTACATTCTACAGCAAGTTTCACATCTTCGATCATCTGTCCCGTATTTAACTCAACAGTTACAATACCCTTCACTTTTTCCTTATATGGAATAAAAGCTTTTTCAGGATATGGCCATAGGGTAATAGGACGAATTAAACCTAATTTGATTCCTTTTGCTCGGGCATTTAATACTGTACTCTTACAGATTCTACCCGTTGTTCCATAGCTCACCAATAAGTATTCTGCATCCTCTGTATAATACTCTTCCCAACGCTGGGCTTCCTCTTGAATCTGCTTATATTTTGCTTCCCACCGCAGGTTATTGGTTTCGCCAATTTCATTGGTCAAAGAATAGCTCGCTAAAATCCGCTTCTTTCTACCTTTCGCACCGTCAACGACCCAGTTTCTATCGAACTCAGGGGCTTCTGGTCTGTCCTTTAATAATACAGGTTCCATGGTTTGCCCTAAGAACCCATCCGTTAAAATCATTACTGGATTACGATATTTATCAGCCATATCGAAGGCTTCCATTGTATAGTCATAAAGTTCTTGGGCTTTGGATGGTGCCAATACAATGACACGATAATCTCCATGGCCGCCGCCTTTTGTAGACTGGAAATAATCGGATTGAGCTGGTCCTAAGCCACCTAATCCTGGGCCGCAACGGTTTACGTTCACGATTACCATGGGTAGTTCTACTGCTGCACTATAAGAAATACCTTCCTGCTTCAAACTGACCCCAGGACTGGATGACGCCGTCATTACTCTATTTCCTGTACAAGCAGCACCATAACACATGTAAATCGCACCAATTTCATCCTCTGCCTGCAGCACTGTACCACCATGCTTCGGTAGTTGCGCCGATAAATATTCTATTACCTCTGTAGATGGCGTGATTGGATAACCAAAAAACAGCTTGCATCCTGAACGAATGGCAGCTTCGCCAATGATTTCATTTCCCTTCAATAGTACCTTTTCCATCTGATATCAGCTCCCTTCCTACCCCTTATTTATAAACCTCTATGGCTACATCCGGACAAACCGTTGCACACAAAGCACATCCGATGCATTTTTCTTGATCCTTACAAATCACTGTAAAGTATCCCTTTTCATTTGTTTTATCCCCGATATCTAGTATTTTTTTGGGACAAACCTCAATACAGAGACCACAGCTCTTACAGTACTTTTCTAACACATTCACCTTTGCCATTACAAACCCTCCTTCTACATAACTCACCTATTCTACAATGTCTATTTGATTTATGTCTATCTAGCAATGTAAACTTTCTTATGAAGTCCTTTTATGGTTGTCTTAAAAAATTAGTAGAATTGTTCAACTATATTAATAGAATACAGAATATTATACACACTGTGAAATAGTAGAATCCTATTGCAGTAATAAGTAAAAGTGATTTATGTTTATAGAAGGGCAAATACATGGTATGATCTTTATATATCATGTTCTTAGGTGAGAGATGGGAGGAATTGAGATGGACATACGACAATTGCGCTATTTCATTGCCGTTGCTGAGTATCTGAGCTTTACAGAGGCAGCAAAGCATCTATTTGTAGCCCAATCAGCCGTGAGCCAACAAATCGCAGATTTAGAGAAAGGCATCGGTGTACAGCTGCTGATTCGTAATAAACGATCCGTTAAGCTCACCAATGCCGGTGCTGTTCTTTTGAAGGAAGCTATTAATCTGGTAAATAAATCTTCTGAAGCTATAGAAAAAACAAGACAAGCAGAATTGGGTATCATTGGCAGCCTGAAGATAGGATTTTTAGGATATACAGAAAGAAATTTTTTGCCTGATTTGATCCGGCAGTTTCGTCGGAATTATCCCAAGGTAGATTTGCAATTAGATCAATTTAATCACGGAGCATTGATTCAAGCTTTAAACAGTGGTGAATTAGATATGGGCTTCACCCTTTCCTTTGGACTTGAGAATATCGGTGGCTTGGAAAAGAAGCATATCTTAACCGAAACCATTTCCATCGTCATGCACTGTGAGCATCCTCTTGCCAATAAGAAGATCATCAATATTGCAGATCTGGCCCATGAACGCTTTATTACCTTAAACAGAGAAGAATCTCCCCAAGGGTTTAACCAAACCCTACTGATTTGCGCAAACAACGGCTTTTTTCCTGATATCGTCAGTGAACCCCGGCTTCTTCATACTGTATTGCTATTGGTAGATGCAGGGATGGGCATTGCCATTTTGCCAAAAAGCTTACAGCGCCATTCAAGTCCCAGCCTCCGTTTTATTGATGTGGAAGGCGCCACCAATGACTATGAGCTGGCATTAGCCTGGAAGAAAGCAGATGCGAATCCTTCTATCTCTTTATTCTTAAAAGAGCTGGAATCCATGAAAATATAATATTCCGTTATGATTCAGAAAAATGTAGGGGCGATTCGTGAATCGCCCCTACCGTAAACCATTGTTTATTCCTCTTTTGTAGGATTCAACTAGTTTTTGTAAAAATAAAAGACTGCCATGGCAGCCTTTTATTTTTAAGGTTTAAGTAAGAATTTTCCCACACTTTGTCTACTCTCAATAAGTTCGTGTACCCGCTGTGCTTCCTCTAGGGGATATGTACCACTAACCACGAT
>CALECF010000255.1 GCA_937948705.1 uncultured Anaerosolibacter sp.
AAATTATATAATTGATAGATATAGTTATACTTATTCTTTGTTTTCAAGAATTCATCAACGATGCCAACATCATGAATAATTCTTGCCTCCATATTGCAACACCCCTTCTATACTCTATTATTACACCTCTTTATGGTAATAAGCAAGAAAAGATGATTCTCCCTGATACTCTATGTAATGTTAATTGACTAAAGTAATCTTTCAAACCCTTTAGCATATCCTTCAGATTATAACTTCTATAAAAAATAGAGTCAAACAGAACTCCTCCTGTTGGCTCTATCCTCGGCAGTATCCTTCTGCCTATTTCTTAATAATTGGTATCCAAACTTCCCATTTATAATTACTGTCTTCTGTATTTCCTTTCGGATAAACCTCTAATTCCGGTCCACCTCCATGCTCATACCCTGGCAAAGGACCCACAGATTTGAAGAGATGAATATAGAATTAACCCAATGCAACATCTAAAATCATCATGACAGTAAATCCAAGCATACATCCAATGGTTGCAATATCTGTTTTCATTGCACCCTCACCCTGTTGTGCTTCTGGGATCAATTCCTCAACAACAACATAAATCATTGCTCCAGCAGCAAAGGCCAAAGCATATGGTAATAGAGGTCGCATAGTTACAACAGCCAACGCACCAATAGCTCCTGAAACCGGTTCAACGATACCCGATGCCTGACCATATAAAAATGCTTTCTTACGAGAAAATCCTTCTCGCCTAAGTGGTATTGAAACCGCCGCTCCCTCAGGGAAATTTTGCAGCCCAATACCGATGGCCAGAGCAACTGCTCCCGCTAGTGAAGCTGAGGGTAATCCATAAGCAACCGCACCAAATGCAACACCCACCGCGAGTCCTTCGGGAATATTATGTAAGGTAATCGCTAATACAAGAAGTATACTTCTTTGCCAGCCTGTTTTTACACCTTCTGCTTGAGAAGTATCAAGTCCCATATGTAAGTGAGGTAATAACTTATCTACGGCAAATAAAAAAGCGCCGCCACCTAAGAAACCAATGGCAGCCGTCAACCAAGCTGTTTGACCTAACTCCTCTGCCATTTCAATGCTAGGTGCCAGTAGCGACCAAAAACTGGCTGCGATCATAACACCGGCTGCGAAGCCTAGCATACCATTTAATACCTTCTTGTTAATTGTTTTAAAGAAAAATACTAGGGATGCCCCCAAGGCCGTCACTCCCCAGGTAAATAATGTTCCAATTAAAGCTTGTGTAACTGGGGAAAATTGTGCTAACCATTCGAACATATTCTCTCCTCCTATACGATGTCAGTAATGAAGCCTTTTCTTATATACCCCAAATCATTAAGAAATAATTTGCTATTCGTCTTTTGTGTTGATAAAATTTACGCTGTGATATCCCAGTCTTTAATACCTATTATACCCTTATTAAACTTGTCAATCACTTCATGAAATCTTCATTGTATGAAAACCCTTTTGATAAGTATATTCATAGTACGCCCTTGGAATCAATACTTTTTAATTCGTATATCTCAGTATTTATCTTCCTTCAATTTATTGTGAAACATTCGATACAGTTCTCTATATCGTGTTAACGTCGATTCACATAGGGCAAGACGTAAGTGAGTTTATTTCCATAGAGAATATTTAAGATTGGTGAAATTACCTCTAACATTCTAGCCGCTGATAAAAAGGGCATATAAAAATTCAGTACCATCGCACTGAACTTTTTAGTGTTATACTATTTAACAACCTTTCTATTCCACACTTTACATATAGACACGATACGAATGGATTGATCAAAGGATGTATATGGATACCCGTTTTCAAGGATACGTATGAAATAACGCCATGGAATGGGTTTGACTTGACGCTATTTTATAAGGGAGTCATCTTCCTCCGCTGCCTGAACATCTTTCATCTTATCGTCATTCAAGTCAACATATAGTTTGCCATCTCCTGACAGTGTTGCTAGAAATACCTCCTCTACTTTGGCCACTCCTTTTGTTATCAACTGATTATACAACCACTCATGGCTGAGATTGAGGTCTTTAAGATTCATCTCTTGAATTCTGCCGTCCCTTATAATTTCTGTGGAAATCCCTTTATTGCTTGAAACAATATTTAGGTCCTTTAATGTTACAGTCTTATGCTCACTTTTCTTTAACACGCTCAACCTTCCGTGGGGTTCTAAGATTGCATAATCTACTTCATCCATATCAAATATATCTTTTTCCCTTAACTGCATCATTAAATCATCCTGATTGTACCTAATCTTAATCATATTTTCTTCTAGTATCTTGCCCTTTTGCATCAATATGATCGGCTCACCTTCTATCAGCTTTCTTAGCGTAACATTCTTTAGTGTAATATAGCCTGTCAACATCGCCAGTAAAGCAAAGACAATGGCACTGACTAGTACATAATTCCCCTTTACCTCCGTTGTAACGAAGGCTCCACCAATAGTTCCTAAAGTTATACCCGTAACAAAATCAAAGAAGGTAATCTGTCCTAGAAGCTTTTTACCAACTAATCTTGAGAGTACAGTTAGCAAAGCATATACAATCGTCGGGTATATAATTGCTTGGCCAAGCTCATAGTAATCTATCAAAATGCCTCTCCTCCATATCATTATCCCTTTCACATTAACTAGGCAGGTTGTTTTCTTTAAAAGTATTTGATAAAGTTCCTGATAATATGACTACTCATGGGATAAAAGGTTACTCTCTACTCCACAGGCAAAAAGGGACGGTTCTTCCTTGCTTTATCATACTTGTATTCCAGCAGATAAAAAGAGTCAAAAAGAATAGTCCCTTTTCAACTCTGCTTTACTGAAGACTTTCTATAGAATTAGAGAATGTCTATTTTAGATCCCAGGGTACAGCTTCTTATTCAATCCTTTTATTACCTTCCCTTACCCTATTGTTTTAAAGTATATCTGTCAGCTCATCGTTCCCGGACTTATCTTGTCCCGATTTCTTTATCTCATCCATGGCCTTCCATAAATAGAACACAACAATTCCATAATAAATGACACTAAAGAATGGAATATCTATAGGTATTAAACTTATCACCATCTGGATTATTGCTGGTAATGTAATCCCATAGATACCTAGTTTATAAATGTCCTTATAGGATAATCCTGCTTTCTTTATGGCATTCACTATCAATCCCAGGATGCTGATAAAAAATGTGCTGATAAACTTGATTAGTATTGCTCCGGCCAATCCGAAAATAATCACAACCAAGTGAATCCATCTCAAATGGGGAAGCCATCTCTCCACATCACTTTTGGTAAATCTTAATTCTCCTAACTGGGTGAAATTTATCCTTCTCGTCTCATATCCATTCTCTTTATTGATTAGTTCATATCGTGAAATAAAAACTCCAGATTCATACTCATCTAGAATCGTCTCATCCAACTGTCCTGATGTATCAATGATAAAGACCGGTCCTCCTTCTTCCCCTTGGATGATGGGCATTTCACCTTGAACATCCAGTTCTCCATTGGCAAAAGTAAATTCAGGAACATCAGCTTGGAAGTACTGGATCGCCAAATTGATACCTATATTGATTTCAATGATTGGTCTAATCAGACCTACAACACCTAGCAGCAGTGCTAAGAATACGAGGTACAGGAATGCTCTCCCCAAAGACTCTTTGATGATGTGCATATAAAATTTAAAATCTGTTATACTTTTAAATATTCTTTGGAAAAAATTGATCTTATTTTCTTCCATAAGTTAGCCTCCTAGCAATTTTACTATATCATGAGTATTCTATTAGTTTTTTATTATAGCTATATATTTATTCAAACTAAACCTGATGCTTTTACGATAGTCACTCCTGCTCCCTGTCACACAAAGAGTACGGAACTTTTTCAAGCCTTATTCGTCTAAGTTATATAGTCAAAACAGCATTTTCTAATTCATATAATGGATCTTTATTACTACCATAAAAAAGATAGGAGGAGGACAATGATGCTCCCTTCAAAAAAATCAAATCAGTGGCTTTTGGTTTTTATGCTTTATACAATAGCAATATTTATTGGCCTACTTTCAACCAGAATTATACTTGGCAGTGACATATTTGGTAGATATATATTTGCTTTGCTTATCATATCCATGGTCTCGGCTTTGGTTCCTTGTATCGGGGGTTATATAGGCAAACGGATATTCTTTATCATCTACACTTTTTCCGCCATAGTAGGTATCCTATACATGTTTTATGTGGTATTAGGAAATACTGCCCCTGGGTGGGGTGATTTAACCAGTATTGTAGGTTATCTATTTATAGTTGGTGTTGGAGCTGCTTTAGCCTTAGTAGTGGAAGTCATTCGTTACTTTATGATAACCAAACAGAATTAAATCAAATATAAAAATAAGATAAGCTCCTAGTGATAAAGTGCACCCCAGATATTAGACATGCATCTAATATTTGGGGTGCACTTTATGCTGTACGGCAGCTCAATAAGAATACATTTTTTCTACTGGTTTATACTATATAGAACTATAGTTATTAATAGATAAGGAGGCTTATGTTACAATGAACTTGCAATCTGGAAAGCTTTATTGGCATACAACTTTAAATACCCCCCCTAGCTATTCTCCCCTTCAAGATGATATTGAATGTGATGTTTTGATTATCGGCGGAGGCAGCTCAGGGGCTCAATGTGCTTATAACTTATGGGACAAGGGCTTAGATGTTGTTTTAATTGACAAAGGGAAAATTGGCTATGGAAGCACTTCCTCTAATACCGCTCTTATACAGTATTCAGGCGATAAAATGTTCTATCAGTTAATCAATAGCTTCGGTGAGGGTATCGCAACAGACCATTTGAAGCTATGTTCAACAGCTATAGATGAAATCGAAAGAATATGTGGGTCATTAGACATAAGTCCCGATTTTGCTCGTCGTGACAGCCTCTACTATGCAAGCTACAAAGAAGATGTGGCTACATTGGAAAAGGAATATGGCTATTTAAAAAAACATGGGTTTGAAGTAGATTTCTTGACATCAGAGGACATAGGGAAGCTCTACCCCTTTTCAAAACCAGCTGCCATATATTCTAAAAATGACGGAGAGCTAAATCCTTATAAATTTACTGTAGGTCTCATTGAAAAAGCACGCAATAAAGGAATTCGTGTTTTTGAGAAAACACAAGTACATGGGAAAAAGATTGAGAAAGATTATACCCTGCTCCATACTACGAACAGTAATACCATAAAAGCACGCCATGTCATTGTTGCTGCAGGCTACGAGTGCCAAGAATTCAAGGAGGATAAAAATGTTGTATTTGTAAGCTCCTATTCTGTAGTAACGAATCCGGTAGAAGATTTGTCCCCTTGGTATAAAAAGACCTTGATCTGGGAAACAGCCCGCCCATATATTTATATGCGTACCACCGCTGATCATCGTATTATCATAGGTGGATTAGATGAGAATACCACAAACCCTCAAAAACGTGATGTCATGTTAATCCATAAAAAACAACTACTGATCGAGGAGTTCAACAAACTCTTTCCAGACATCCATGTGTGGCCTGAGTTCTATCTGAGTGCTTTTTATGGTGGCACCCATGATGGCATGCCCCTTATCGGCATCTATGATGACTTCCCTAACTGGTATTTTCTAATGGGATATGGGGATAATGGCATGGTCTACAGTATGGTGCTGTCAAAGATTATTGCTGACCATATTACCACAGGATCTAATCCTTATTTAGATATGTATCTCCAAACTCGCCCCCTCCTCACTCATAAATAATGGTAGAATATCCGGTGTCTACCTCTTCACATATAGACATCACCCTTGCTGATACCTTTGAGTAGAAATAAAAAGAAAATAGGTTTAGGATTAGATCCTTTCCTATTTTCTTTTTATTTCTATTGATGAGTGCCTCTCTTGGGTGGTCCAAGCTGATTAGAAATATCCTAGAAATATAGCCCCTATTAAAGCATGGAATTGAGCGTAAATCTCAGATTAAAATTAGTCGTCTCTTATCCCTAGTCTACTCTCCCAAACTTCTCATATAGGCTTAGAGCAATTTCCACTGCCTGCTCCCTTGTACTAGTAGATTTAGGTGGGAAACAATGGTTTCCGACACCGCAAATATCAATTGGAATCATTTGTAAAAAAATCTTGACACTCGTAAAAGATGGATATATAATACAACTGTATTAAGTGTATTATATGTCGTAATACAGTTGGAGGGTGCCTATGTTTCAGTTAGACTTTAAAGACCGAAGACCTTTATTTGAACAGATCAAGGAAAAAATGAAACTACTGATTATCAATGGGGTTTTAAAAGCCAATGAAAAGATCCCCTCAGTCCGTGAGTTAGCCCAGTCTCTTACCTTAAATCCAAATACGATTCAAAAATCCTATAAGGATCTTGAGACGGAGGGTTTTATTTATTCCATTCGCGGGAAGGGAAGCTTCGTTACACCATTAGATAATACAGTAAATCAGAGCAGATGTAATGAACTCATATCAGAGTTAGAGAAAATCGCTGCAGAGCTTATGTATTTAAATGTACAAAAAGATCAGCTTATTGCCTGCATCGATACTATTTTTCAAAAGGGGGAAACAGGACGGAATGATTGAAGTAAAAGAGCTAACCAAACACTTCGGTAATTTCAAAGCACTAGACAATCTCAATTTACATGTCAGAGAGGGATCTGTCTACGGCCTACTAGGTCCAAATGGTGCAGGAAAAACTACGCTAATTAAGCACCTTACAGGCATATATCGCCAAGATTTTGGTACTATTCTGGTTCAGGGGGAACCAGTCTACGAAAATCCTAATATTAAGTCTTCTATCGGATACATATCAGATGATCTATATTTTTTTTCTCAATATACCATCGATGAAATGGCAAAGTTTTACGCCAACATCTACCCTAGGTGGAGCTGGGAAAGATATGAACTCTTGAAACAGGTATTCCCTATCGACAGCAAAAGAAGGATCACCCGTTTGTCTAAGGGTATGCAAAAGCAGGTAGCTTTCTGGTTAATCATATGCACCATCCCAAGATTAATGATTCTCGATGAGCCCGTAGATGGCCTAGATCCTGTTATGCGTAAAAAAGTATGGAACCTAATGCTTCAAGATGTGGCAGAGCATCAAACAACGGTACTAGTATCCTCCCACAATCTTCGAGAACTAGAAGATGTATGCGATCACGTGGGAATTCTACATAACGGTAAGATCGTCGTAGAACGAGAATTAGACAATATCAAATCCGATATTCATAAGCTACAGCTTGCTTTCTCTGGGGAAGTTCCCGATGTACTCCTCTCAGGAGAAGAAATCCTTCATGTTTCAAAGAATGGCAGTGTACTGCTTATGATTGTAAAGGGAGAGCGAGACAGATTGCTATCCAAGATAAAAAAAACCAATCCGGTTATACTGGATCTGCTGCCTCTAACGCTGGAGGAAATTTTTATTTATGAGCTAGGGGGTATGGGCTATGACATCCAAAACATCACTATTTAACAAAGGTTTATTCCAAGCTAATATGAAGCGCTTTTGGTGGGTTGGTTCCCTATATGCATTGATCTTATTTTTCACAGTACCTTTTCGCTATATGATGTTTGGTGCAAATGTTCAAGATGAATGGAAGCGATCTCTACTAGAAGCCACACTAAATTTTTTCTCTGGCCGTAATGACTTCCAAATGTGGATGATTGCTGCCCTGCCTACGGCCTTGGCGGTATTGCTTTTTAAATACTTAATGACCAGCAAGGCAACCGCCATGATCCATAGTTTTCCTTACAGCCGAAGAACTTTGTATCTCAATCAG